>CAYUWE010000040.1:0-7783 GCA_964448255.1 uncultured bacterium
TTCTTCTTTAAAAGGAACTTCTCTAGCTCTAGCTCCATCCTCAAAAGAGAAAGGTCTTCTTGGAGGAGGTTTTATACTTTTACGCGGAGCCATCGGAGTCTGCGGAGTCGGCGGTGTTGTACCAAACAAAGGTCTTGTTGATCCACGACTATAATCTCTAGCGCGTTTACAAGGCGTCGCAGGAGTATCTGGTGAAATAAAAGCATCATAACTATCATTTTGAGGAGAAACACTTCTAAATATATCTTGAACAGCAGGGCTTATATTTAGATCAGGTGATTCTACTATATCGAGTTTTCTTTTTACTGATTTACGCTGAGGGGTTTGATCTTGAGGAGTATCAATAATCCTTCTAGGAGTATTTAATGACAAACTATGAATATTTGATGCCATATATTTTTATTATCCTTAAATTATTTTTTTACAAAAAAAATAACATAAATATTGTTTAATAACAATTAAGAATAAACAGAATATAACGGTCTTATAATTAAGTAATTATACAATTAAAAATTAACGATAAATACGCCTTTGAGGGATTGTTGGCATTTCTAATTGCTGAACAAACTTATGTAAGGTGTCTTGCAGGTTCATTTTTATCTTTTTTCTTAAAAAAAAGCTTACTGGAAATACAAATAACCCACCAAATTTTACCTTACAAGAGATTAAAGAACCCTTGGGCTGAGGTAAGACATTGTAAATGAAATACATACGTAAAAATATGTTACCCCAGGTCATGGTAAAGCTTTTCCCTGGAATAATTTTAGTGATCTTATAAGATGCTTTTTTACCCCTATTATCTACTACATAGCCTTTCTTACCCTCTTTAAAGGCTTTTTGGCTAGATGTAGCCTTATCCATTTTACTGCTTTGATTGTATGTCTCAGCCCAAGCTTTCCAAACTTTTTTTGGAGGGGCTTTTGTTTTAATTTCTTCTACAACAGGGGTCATATTTTTTCTCCGTAATACATTCTAGAAAACATCGTAACATAGGAAAAAAAAATTGTGAATACTTTTAGGAAAGTCCTTCGTGGATCCAATTTATCAGTATTTTGTCAAGCCAATGAAACCCTCCAAATCCTGGTATTCCTAAATACCCCATATGCCCACCTTTATTAGTAGTATATACTTGTATGTCTTTTGGTAGAGTTACACCTTCAAATGTACAGGTTTCTATTATAGGATCATCTTTTGCAAACATTATCTTAGCAGGGATAGTTATTTCAGGGATTAGCTTATAAGAACTACATTTAGAATAATAGTCTAAGGCATTGAAAAATCCAAAATTTGGTGCCGTATATAACTCATCAAATTCCATCATCGTCATTTCTTCAGGAAGTATTACTTGAGGAATATCAGGAAAAATACTCTGCCTATAATATAAGTCTTCTTTCATAAGCTTTGTAAAGTATTTCTCATAAAATTGATTGTCCGGCAGCCCCATCCTTTTAACACACGGATATAAGTTTAAAGGAGAATTTATAGCCATAACCATTTTTAAGTAGTTTTTAGCTTCATTTTTCAATTCCCCTGCTAGTTTCATAACAATATTTCCACCTAAGGAAAATCCTATCAAAATAATAGGAGAATCTGGCGCTTCTTCTTTTAATAATTTGATAACAGAAAAAATATCATCGCTTTGTCCACCATGATAAGCTTTTCTAGCTAACCCCCTACCAGATCCACAGCCTCGTAAATTTATACGAACAACACGGATGTTTTTTTTATTTAATTTCTTGCCAATACGTATTAAATATGTAGATTTATGAGAACCACAAAGCCCATGTATCATTACAATTGTAGGTAAATTATTTTTCCATTTTTTTGGAGTTGATACTTCTATCGCCAATTTATCCTTATCTTTCAGTTCAACATGCCTAATAGTAGAATCTAAATTCGATGGCCAATATAACACCGATCCAATAATAGTCTGTTGGTGTGACCCACGAAATAAAGGAAATGGATTGAAAGGCAATTCAATACTCATAACTAGCACATAATTATAGTTACTCTAATTATATTTTTTATTAAATTAACAATAATTATCAACTAAGATTTTATAATTAACACTAATTAATTAATAAAGTTAATGTAATTAACTGCTTTTATAAAGATCGAATAAAGATCGTTGGCTAAATAAGTTTTTTATTGATAAAGAAAAAAAATCAAATTATTAGATAGATAATTTATTATAGTAGATGGTCAATGAAAAAGCTTTTTTTAGTAGGTTTACTTATCTTATCGACAATCTATGCAAAAGAATATGTCCCTTGGTATACAGGACCTCTTGTTGCTCCAGCAGCTCATAATAGACTCCCTGGCACATATAGTGTTCAGCCTTACTTTAATGTATATCAATATAGCGATCATCTATTGAAAATCTATCCAACATGTACTTTAAAAACAGGTATTACAAAATGGTTAGATATTCAGCTTAATCTAGAAGCATATTACAACCAAAAGCATGGAAAAAAAGACATTAAATATGGAGACACAGCAATAGGTTTTGGCTTTCAATTATACAGAGCCACACTGAAAGAAAAAATGCCTACAATAAGGCTAATTATCCAAGAAAATTTCCCAAGTGGTAAATATCAGAAATTTAATCCTGATAAACACGGTGTTGATAAAGGAGGCTCTGGTTCTTATAACACCTCTTTTTGTATAGTTGCAGAAAAAGTGTTCTTTTTTATTCCATCACATCCATTAAACACATACTTAACCCTGTTTTATGATTTTCCAGCAAAAGTACATGTTCATGGATTTAATACATACGGCGGTGGATATGGAACAAACGGAAGAGTATCGCCGGGAAATTTATTCCAAGGTATGTTTTCATTTGAATTTAGCATCACCCAAGTATGGGTATATGCAATGGATATAATATTTAACCACTCTGGCAAAACTACATTTTCAGGGGAAAATGGAATAACACAAACAGGAGCTATAGCTACAAACACTTCTCCTTCTTCTCATTTTTTAGAACTCACCCCTTCTATCGAATATAACATAACAGCAAATCTAGGGATAATTGCCGGATTAGATATACCTGTTTTTAGAAAAAATACAACCAATTATATAGCAGGAATGATTTCCTTATTTTATCTATGGTAAAGGAGAAAAACAGTGAGATCAAAATTAATAATTTTTATCTTAGCAATAACAGCAACATTATCACTGCAAGCAAAAGAGAGTAGTGAAACATTTGAACCTTGGTATACTGGCACATTTTTAACATCTGCTTATGCTTGTAGAGCTCCAGGAGTGCGTAGTTTTCAAGTATTACTTTATGGTCTTCATTATAAAACAGCTCCAGAAAAAACAGTCATTAATCCATGGTTTATTTTTAAAGTTGGACTAACTAGCTGGATGGATACAGGGATAATTGTCGAATGCTTATATAAAAATGCAGGTAGTAAACAAGCATTAAAATATGGTGATACCACACCACTTGTTGGATTCCAGCTATGTAAGGATGAAAAAGGAACTTATAAACCAAATATAAGACTTGCAATATTAGAATTTATCCCAACAGGAAAATATAAAAACTTAAGCCCAACAAAGCATGGTGTTGATGCTTCTACTAGCGGCGCTTATGAAACAACCTTTGCATTATCTATTGCTAAAACTACTTATTGGATGCCTAAACACCCTATTAACTTTATTCTAAACTTCCAATACTATATTCCAACGAATGTACATGTTAAAGGATTCAACTATTATGGCGGTGGCTTTGGAACCGATGGAAAAGTAAATCCAGGAAATACATTTATTGGAGTTTTTGCTTTTGAATTTAGTTTCACTCAAAGATCAGCATTTGGATTAGATATAGCATATACTCATAAATCAAAAACTACTTTCTCAGGAACTCCTGGAACTACAGCTCTTGGAACTACAGCAGTAAATTACGCGCCTTCATCCCATGTAGTAGATATTAACCCTCTTCTTCAATACTATTTTACTCCAAAATCTGGTGGCGCTATAAGCGTAGATTTTACAACAGCAAGGAGAAATACAATTAAATATACAGGAGTATTTCTTACTTGGTTTGTTCTTTTTTAAAAGGAACATATTTTTTTCCAATTGGAATAGAATAAAATATTATAAGAGATTCCACTCCAGGATTGCGTTTACCTAAGCTAGCATTAGATAAATGATAAAATTGAATGCCTAGTCTTGAATAATTAGAAAAACGCCAACCCGCTGATATAGCAGAGCGAAATTCTAATGGAAACCCTAAATCCCTACCATTACCTTTGTAATATAGCCCCGGAGCAAAGCTAGGACAAACAAATATGTGCTGAAGTATTACAAGATCTATCTCTATTCCCAAATACCCATATAATGAACCAGAAAATGAAACCATACCCCCTAAAATTGGCCGAAATTTATGAAATTCTTGATGAAACTTATACTCAAAATTCACCTGTCCTGTTTTATATTTATCTTTGCAAACAGAATATATCCCCCCTCCAATTGATAATAAATCAACATCAGGAATAGCAAAAATAGAACTTGAAAAAACAATACAAATAGATATAACTATCTTCCTGAATAATCTAACATAAAAACGGTTCATACAACACTCTTAACGCTATTTTAATAAATATTCATTTTTCATTGAGAAAAAATAACTATTTCATTCATTATCTCGCCCTAAAAAAAAATATCATAAAAGGATGTAATTATGAAAAAGTTTTATCTTTTACTATTAATAACTTCTCCTTTTTTTCTATTCTCTAACGATTTAAGACATGTTTTTTCCTCTCGTCCTATACAAATAGAAAAAATTGAAATGATAAATGAAATAAGAAAAAATGAAGCTTTAAACGGCAGCTATGAAAGTAAAACCCCAATAGTTGATCCTATCCACCATCATGAAGTGTTATCTATTCAAGCAAATGGAACAGCTATAGAAATAGATGATGGATCTCTATGGAGAATAATGCCAGAACAAAATATCACATCAAAAAAATGGATGCTAGATAGGAAAGATAAAGTAACAGTAGTAATTACACAAAATACAAACTGGTTTTTTTATAAAGACTATACTTACAAACTGATAAATACAAAAACCAATGAAACAGTATATGCAAATATGTATCTAGGACCTATTGTAGACAGTGAATTTACTCATACTATTATTGATATTAATCAAAAAAAAGGTGAGTTAGTACTAGAAAATAACTCTACTTGGAAAGTTTCTTCTTCTGATATGAAAATATTCGAAGATTGGGCTCTTTACGATGCAATAGTAGTCGGTGTTAACAGTTCTTGGCTTTCAAGAAAAAAAATGCTTTTAATTAATGTTAATATGAATAATTATGTTCGAGCCGATCAAAAATAATGCTATAGGGCATATTTTGAAGCGTATTTGTTAGGAAAGAATAATGATTTGTTGTTGCTGGAAATGTAAGACTAAAAATGAATTCGAACGAAAATTATCTTTTAGAGCTACCTGCACAAAATGTCTAAGAGACCTTCATGTATGCCTAAACTGTTCTCATCATATAAAAGGAAAACCAAACGAATGCAATGTCCCTAATACAGATCCTGTATATGATAGAGAAAAATATAATTTCTGCGAGGAATTTTCCCCAAAATGCGAAAGCGAAAGCAGTCCTCCTTCTAGTGATTCCGCCTTTCGTATTTTTGGGGAAAAGCCTCCATCTAATAAATCTTTTGATGATTTGTTTGATAAGGACTAAACAATATCACTCCTATTTAGCCTTATAAAATCAAAAATCACCCATAACACTATGTAACTAAAATAAAAATAATGAGGATATGGAAATCTCATCACAAATGGCGATACAATAAAACCAATAAACATGAGCAAAACGAAAGTAAAAACTATAGTTGTCACAGGGTTAAATTTTTTCTTAAATAATTTAATGAAAATATAATGTAAAATTCCAATAACTAAAAAAGTTACTATAGCTTCGATTATGTAAACTAAAATTATATTCATTTGTTTTTCTCTTTATACTTCACTACAGCTGACCTTAACAAATCATATATAAGCCAAAGCAACCCTGCAATTAAATATTCACTTACAGCTACATCAAAACCTATAACAAAAGACATAATAAAAATTAAAGGTATAGCAGCTGTTACTAATGAAAGATATGCAGCAATAGATCTTTTAAAATTTTTTAAATAAAAATAATTACTAACCCTTGTACAAATACCCATCAATATCAATGCAAAAAAGAAATTTCTAAATATTTCCATTCATTTTTCCCCAGTAATTTTTTTTATAACAATTTCAAGATAATTTAAAAATATTATTCCACTTTTTTTTACTTTTGACAAAATTGAAAAAATTAGAGTAAAATCTTTCGCAAAAATGGAGGAATAATATGGGTTACTCAGCATCAGTTTCATTTAATGCTTCTCTAGGTCCTACTACTACAAGACAACCGACTTTAGAAAACACTCAATTAACAAGTAAAACATTAAGTTATATTTCTACTGTAGCTGCAATAACAGGAGGAGCAATATTACTTGCTACTTTAAATTCAACTTCAAATTATACTATTTCAGCAAGTGAAGAATTTAATAGTGTTGTTAATATGGCAGCAGCAACAGGCCTTGCATTTGGATTAATCGCAGTAACATATAATTTTCTTTATCCTGAAAATACTAAACATATTGAATATGTAAAAAAAACTAAAGAACCAAACACTTTTGAAAAAGTATTTGAATCAACAGACATTATAGAAGATGTTATCGCTACAGCTGAAAAAGTAATATTAGCAAGTATGGTCGCTCTTTCAACATTTGGTATTGTTATGCTCTATCCTACATATGCTATAGGAGGCGCTTTATTAGGTCTTGCTGGCTTTTATTATTACCAAAATAAAGAAGCTATTGATAAAACAATTAATGACACCTTAGAAAGCATAAAGATATTTTTTAATTCATTATTTGAAGAAGACACAGAAATAGAGTCTACTATACCTGTAATCGCAAAAAAACCAATCTATTCAACAACAGTTGAACCTAGAAGTGATAAAATTAGCAGATATGATGATACAGACTTTTGGGTTGATCCATGGGGTGGTGATAGTGAGTTAGACATATTTCCAAGACATTTACCATGGATATTCGAGACACCTTCATATGAAATTAGAAAAGAACCGAATAGAGGCCTTGTATATGACTTGTCAGAGGACAGAGGACTATCCCCATTAGAACCACAAAGAGTTTCTACAGAAAAAACTACTAAAAAAGAAGAACTAGTAGAAAATAAAACAAAAGAAACATCTGATATCGAACAAACATCTGAAAAAGCTACAAATACAACCGTCATAGACACACCTCTGCAAACATCTACAATTGATAAAGTTCCAGTATCAACAGCAATTCCTGTTGAATCTTAAAAATTTCTTAATTCTTTAGTGGATTAATTTTCACAATATATTCTAAGATGCTCTCTTTTTTTAAAAAGGAGAGCATTTTATGGTTGATATAGGATCAGTTGAAAACATTAATCCACAAGAATTTCTAGAGTGGTTAGAAGAAATAGATGATGATGATGAAACTACAACCAAAAAAGTTATTCAAATATCATTAAAAAACATAATTGAACAATCATCTCAAGCAAAAGATTATCCACCAAATCAAAATAACAATTTTGCACCAACAGATTGTTTTAATGAAAAAAACTATTACATAAATCTTTTTTTCATAAATGTTCCTATACGATTAGACAACCCTTTTTATGAAGAAGAGGAAGATGAAGAATATATCCAACAAATGAGGTAATTATACCACGTAT
>CAYUWE010000041.1:0-7726 GCA_964448255.1 uncultured bacterium
TGAGTATTTATTAAAAGGACCTTCATTTGTATTTCTTTATCATCCAGCATTAGGACCATTATATTCATTGATAGCGCAAAAATTAAAAAAAGGAAGTATTAAGAAAGGCTCTGAATTTAGGCTATTTATATCAGATATTGATATAGAAGATCTTACATTAGATGGTAGTTTAGTAATTACTGCAGATAATATTTTAGGGCATGTAGATGAAAAGGGTATTTTGAAATATTCAAATACAAAAGCAGCAAAATGCTTATTGAAGAATGTTAAAGTCTCTAACAGGGGTGTTGATTGGGAGAAAACAAATGACTATTGGAAGGATGATTTTTCAAGAAATGAATCTTTAGTTATACATCTAGAAGAAAATGCAGAACTTGTTGCAAAAAACATTCATCTAAAGGGAAATTATAAATTTAATGTAAGAGCAAATCATAGATTATATTTGTTTGAAGAAAATGGAGAAATAAAATCTATAGAAGAAGAGATAACACATCCTTTATGGGAAACTATATATAACATTGATAAGGATTATAATATCATACAAAAAAGGCGGTATTAAATAACCGCCTATCCTGTAGGGAACATTTTTGAGATTAAAAATGCTAAACTGTAGTTGTCGTAGGTTTATTTTTGCAATGAAGCAAATGATAAGCATGTTGTATACATAACATAGCTGCAGCACCACCCACACCAGCAATTACCAAGCTTTTATAAGTTATTAAAAACTGTGATACTACTCCATAAGTTAATGCAATTTTAGTTAACGCTATGTTGTATGAAAGTATGGAGAAATGTTTTAAAGAAACTAACCCAGAGTTAGTCCATGTTTTAGCAACTATAAGTGCTCTATAGCCATTTTCCCCTGCAAATTTTATTGCGTTAATAATAAATCCAGATATTTTACTAGCTGTAGCTAGAGCACCGTCTTTAACAATACCGGCACCAGATTTAATAGCATTTATTGATTTTGCGCAAACAAGGTAAGCTTCATTTGTTATACTGTTCATAGACATGAAGAGACCTCCTAAGAAATATCTATTATTTTATATAAAAATCTAATTTATTCATTTGAAATGAAAGTGGGATAAATATAGTCGAATAAAAAGATATATGTAAAGGAAAACCAAAGATTTTGTAAAGATGATTATCACATAATATTTGTTTAGAAGCGTTTATAAAAAGATAATTTTAAAAATGTAAAATTATAGAGTAGGTTTTGACTTTTTAATATACTTTAAGGTAAAAATTTACAAACAGGAGTTATTATATGCATGATATTGAGGATAGATTAGAAGATATTGAGAAAAGACTCACAGAAATGTGGAGGTATCTTTGACTTAGAAAAAAAAGAGAAAAGAGTAAAAGATTTAGAAAAATTAATGGAACAACCCACCTTTTGGGATGATCCAGATAGTGCTCAAAAAGCAATCAAAGAAATAAAATTATTAAAAGAGTGGACAAAGTCTTATAAAGATCTTAAACAAAGATTTCTTGCAGTAAAAGAATTAATTTCAGAGCTATCACAGGAAGATGATTTATATACAGAATGTGTAGAAGAAGTCATTAATATCACTAAAGCTATAGAAGATTTAGAAGTAAAGAAAATGCTTTCTGGCGAGCTCGATGATAAGGGATGTTTTTGTAGTATCAACGCAGGTGCTGGAGGAACTGAAGCTTGTGATTGGGTAGCTATGTTAGCAAGGATGTACCAGCGCTATGCAGCGAAAAATGGATGGAAAGTTGAAGTAATAGATAAAATTGATGGTGATGTTGCTGGAATAAAAAGTATTACTATGAAATTCATCGGCGACTTTGCATATGGATATTGCAAATCTGAAAAAGGTGTTCATAGGCTTGTTCGTATTTCACCATTTGATAGTAATGCTAGAAGGCATACTAGTTTTGCTTCTGTTGATATATCACCGGTAATAGAAGATGAAATAAATATTGAAATAAAACCTGAAGATATTCGAGTAGATACTTTTCGTTCTTCTGGTGCTGGAGGGCAGCATGTTAATACAACAGATTCTGCTGTACGTATCGTACATAATCCTACAGGTATTGTTGTTTCTTGTCAGAATGAAAGAAGTCAAATTCAGAATAAAGAAACTTGTATGAAAATGTTAAAATCGAAGCTATATGAAAAAGAAATACTAGAAAGAGAAGAATCGATGAAAAAATTGGGAGGCGAGAAGAAAAAGATTGAATGGGGAAGTCAGATAAGGAATTATACTTTTCAGCCGTTTACTTTAGTAAAAGATACAAGAACAAAATTTGAATCTGGAAATATCCAAGCGGTAATGGATGGGGATTTAAAAGATTTTGTAAATGCATATTTAAAAGAATTTGGATAATAAAATGGATAATTTAGCAGGATATGACATCAGATATTCTAATTTTAATGATGAAGAGTATTTAATAAAATGGCTATCTAATGAAGATGTATTAAAGTGGTTCCCTATGTCTGGGGAAAAGGAAATAATAGAAAGTTCAAAAAATTGGATAGGTTTTTCAAAGTTTAAATCTAGTTTAACAGCGACATTATATAATCATCCGTGTGGTATTGGAACATTATTTTTGATGCCGTATATTAAAATGGCACATTTAGCAATGTTTTATATTGTTGTTGATCCAAAACATCAAAACAAAGGTATTGGGAATTCGATTTTAAAAAATTTAGTCAACTTAGCAGAAAAATATTTTCATTTAGAAGGGGTATACTGTGAAATTTTCGAAGGGTGTGAATTAATTTCATTACTTAAGAAATTCAATTTTAATGAATGTGTATATCAAGAGAAGTTTGTTAAACAAGAAGATGGCAAATATTTATCTAGGATGATTTTCGAACTATTTTTTAAGGATAAAAAATGAATGGCTTAAAATTTCGTTTCGCAAAAAAAGAAGATAGAAATAAATGGTTGGAGTGGTTTTCAGAAAAAGAAATTCTAAAATGGTTTCCATTAAAAAGGAAAGTGGAAATAGAAGATGCTGTTAGGATTTTAGAATCATACATCCCACAAGATGCAGTTTTATCAGTTGAAATGGATGGTGAATTATGTGGTGTTGCATGTATTTACCTTCAATCATTTAAAAAATTGTCTCATCAAGCACTTTTTGTTATACTAATTGATCAAAAATTTCGAGGTAAAAAAATAGGTACGGCTTTATTAAAAGAAGTTTTTAAATTAGCAAAAGAAAAACATAAATTAGAAATGCTACATTTAGAAGTATATGAAGGTAACCGTGCTATTTCCTTATATGAGAAGACGGGGTTTAAACGCTTTGGCTACCAGAGGAATTTTTTGAAAGATAATAATGAGTATGTCGGAAAGATTTTTATGCAAAAAGACCTATGACTTATGATGAATTAAAAAATAAGCTTTGCAGATATTCTTCAGTAGATATTGATTTAGTAATTAAAGATAATAGGTCTACATTTTTGCATGTAGTTATTAAGAAGAAAAAGCAGGTAAAACTATTATTGCACAAGCTTTTTTTAAATGCTCCTGAGGAGATTTGTAGAGCTATAGCTAGGTATGTATTATCTTTTGAAGAAAATGCATTATTAGTATTAAAAAAATATGCTCAAAGTTATTTTTCCAACATTGATTATTCTCATCAAATAGACCACTCGAAATTAAAAACTGATGGCACATTTTATAATCTAAAAGAAATATATTACCAATTGAACAGGCGGTATTTTAATAATCAATTTAATTTATCTATTACTTGGTTTTCAAAACCAAAATATAAGAATTGGAGTCATTTAACTTTTGGAAGTTATGATAGTTCCTTAAAATTAATAAGGATAAATTCATTATTGGATGATCCTTATGTTCCTCCATATTTTTTATCATTTGTTATATATCATGAGATGTTACACCATGCTTTGCCATTTAACTCATGTAATGGGGGTAGAAGGAATTTACATTCTTTAGAATTTAAAAATATGGAAAAAGAGTTTTATTATTATAACCATGCAATGTTATGGGAGAAAAATAATTTACCTCAATTTATTAGAAGAAAAAAAAGGTTAACTTATGGCTGGTCATAGCAAGTGGGCTAATATAAAACATAGAAAAGAAAGGGCGGATAAAAAAAAAGGAAAAGAATTTTCCAGGCTAGCAAAAGAAATTATTAGCGCAGTTAAACAAGGTGGGCCTGATCCAAAAAGCAATAGTAAATTAAAAGCTGTAATACAGAAAGCTAAAGCAGCGAATTTACCCAATGAAAATATTGAGAGGAATATTAAAAAAGCCGCATCAAAGGACCAGTCAGACTTTTTTGAAATGACATATGAGCTTTATGGTTATGGGGGTGTAGGTATTATTGCTCAGGCAATGACGGATAACAAAAATAGAACTTCTTCAGACATACGTATAGCTATTAATAAATGTGGCGGAACACTAGCAACACCAGGCTCTGTAAGTTTTAATTTTGAGCATAAAGGAATCATCCAAGTTGAGAAAAATAAAGCTATAGAAGATGAACTATTTTTATTAGTTACAGAAGCTTCGGCAGAAGATTTTGAAACCACTTCTGATTTATATATTATTACAACTTCTGTTGAAGATTTTTTAAAAGTTAAAGAAGCTATAGAAAAAAATAAAATACCTGTTTTAAGTGCTTCTTTAGAGATGGTTTCAAAAAGTTATGTTCAATGTTCAAAAGAGGATATGGAAGCTAATCAAAAATTGATAGATTGGCTTGAGAATATTGATGATGTAGATGCAGTTTTCCATAATATGCAAGAAGATTGAAGTAACTATCTTACAAGAATTTCCCTAAACCTTTAATTGACAATTCTCTATTATATCATGGTTTTTTTTGAAAAAATATAGGGAAAAATTATGAGATACTTTCTTTGCTTTTTAATAATAGGATTTATGATTTCTACAGCTCTTTACAGTGATGTAGATTTTTCATCAAAAGATGTAATAGAAGCTAGATATAAAGAATCTTTAGAGACATTGGAAAAGTGTAAAAATTCTATCAAATTCTATGATCTTAAAGAAGGACAATCATATAGAGATATAACAGAAGAACTTATGATGAGTGAAGATACTCATGGATCAATTAAAGAAATTATTTTCGAACAGCGAAGGCGTTTTGTTGTTTTTTCCTATCCATCAGATGGACTTAAAATAAAAGGCTATATTTCTTACACACAAGACCATGAAAAAGCACCTTTAATTATTCATTTAAGAGGTGGAACTGGAATTTTTGGTTTGTTAAATCCGGCTAATGATTATTCATGTATAAATAATTATACTACAATATCTACCACATATCGTGGTGGTGTTAGCGAAGGGGAAGATGAATATGGTGGAGATGATGTCAATGATGTATTGAATTTAATAACATACATATCGAAGCTTGAAAAAGACCTTTCAATTAAGTTAAGTAATAATCGTTACATTATTGGTTGTGGTCGTGGTGGAACGCAGATGTTTTTAGCTCTTCAGCGCTATCCGTTTATACAAGCATATTTTAATAAAGCAATATGTGTTTCAGGTTTTATGGATTTATATGACACTATTTCAAATCGTGAAGATATGAAAAATATGTTTATAAATGACTTTGGATTAACTTTTGGAATAAATGATGAAGAATGGTTGAAGTATCGCAGTCCAATTTTTCGTTGTGATAAAATAAAGAAAAGTATGCCTTTGTTGCTTATTTATAGTTCAAATAATCCAAGAGCACATGTAGATCATGGAAGAAAAATGCATTTAGAATTAAAGAGATTGGAAAATGATGTTACATATTGGGAATTTGAGGATAGACTTGATTTTTTAGATAATAGAAAAAAGCTAAATCTTTTAGAAATGATAGGAAATTGGATAGAAGAAAATTAAACTTTTTTATGTTTGCGATTTTTTTTATGCCTTCTATTAATAATTATTTTTATTATGATTGGGAATAGTGCAAACACAGCAATTGCAATTAGAGCTATTTTAACTTTCCAGTTAAATACATTTGCTAAAGTTAAGTCTAGATTAGAATCAAACATTTCTCCAAGGCCAGCCCCTGTTTGAGTAAATGCAAAATTTACTGGGATCATTCCTATTACTGTTGTCCAAATAAATGATGATAATTTTACTTGGAAAAATGCTGGTGTAATATTGGCTAGCCAAAATGGGAAAAATGGAGTTAGTCTAAAAAAAAGCATGTAATATATTGCATTGTCTTGGAATTTCTTTTTTATTTTCGTTAAAAATGGTCCTGCTTTTCTATAGAAAAAGTCTTTTAGAGCAGTTTTGGCAGCAACAAAAATTATTATTGCTCCTATAGATCCACCAGCAATTACATAGATTAAGCATAAAGGTTGGGGAAATAAAAAACCTGAAGCTAAAGTAAGGAAAAACGTAATAGGTAAAGATAAAGCTGCTGCAATGACATATATACAAATAAATATAAGAGGGGTAAGTATAGGGTGTTTTTCTAAATAAGCTAAAGCAGCAAACCTTTTTTCTCTAAGCATATCGAAATCTAAGTAGTTATAAACACCAAAGAAATATGCGATTATCATTAATGCTGCAATTATTCCAATTGGTAGCCATCTTTTTACATGTTTTTTTATAGTTTCTTTTCGCATGGTTATTCAATTTCAGGTTTTGTTGAATAAAATATTTTTGGTTGTTCTAAGAGAGTTGATGAAGCGATATTTTCATAAATAAATGGTTTTGTATTATTAATTTTTCCTTGTTTTATTATTGCTACTCTTTTTCTATTTTCTTGCGACAGAGTTTTATTTGTGAAAGCTAAAAATTCATCATATGAGATCTCTTGGAGTGATTTTATACGTTTATTTATCCAGTCAAAATCTTCGTCATGATTAAATATAATTGTATAAATTAATGATCCCATTTCACTTAGGTTTTTTGGGTCCTTTTCCAATATATCTATTAAAGATAGGCGGATGCTATTAAAACGATCTTCAGAAACATTTGTTGAAAGATCTCTTAAGAACTCTTCAATAAAGAATTCAAAACGAAATAATAAATCATCTGATACATGTGAGCTGGATTGAACGGAAAATAACTGAAAAAGTCTATTTTCTATTTCTCTATCCCAGCTATATGCCATATATGCAGTTTTTTGCCTGCTTCTAAGGGAGGTAAAAAACGCTTCTTTTAATGCTTGAGATAATATCTGTTGAGATGCTCTATTTTTAAAAGAAAAATCTCCTTGGTCTATTACAAGAGTAACACCACTACCACCAGCTTCGGTTTCATTAGTAATTATATAAGGGCCGTTTGAATTAGGCATTGCTAATACTTGTTTTACCTTGTGATTTTCTTTTAAAAAAGCATCTTTAGAAAATAAATCTTGCAAATCTAACCATAGAGATTCAGCTTCTTTTGCGGTAATATTTCCAGCAAAAAATCCTTTTATAAAAGTATTATCAAAGATATGTGTTTTAAATTCTAAGTAATCTTCATAAGTAATTGTTTCAAGAGCTTCTAATTTTTCTTCTGGCAGGGCCATATTAGGAGATAAAATATGCGAAGTTAAAGTCATTCCCTGATAAATAGGAAGGTTTTTTTGAGGGTTGGAATATGCTTTTTGAAGCGTTTCACAATATATTGTGAACATTTCTTCTGAAAGCATAGGTGCTTCTTTATATGCTTTTATTAGTTCTTTTGTAAGGGTTGCACTTTTTTTATTATATCCAGAGAATTCTATCTCTAAAGAATATTCATTTGCGGAAATACTTGGGTAA
>CAYUWE010000042.1:0-7669 GCA_964448255.1 uncultured bacterium
GCGTTATTAATGCAGCAAACTTCCAACCACAACGCCTTATTATATTCCCTGAGATAAGATAAGATCCAAAAGTTGCAATTAGAGCTATATAAACTGTTATTTTACTGGTATATGCTGTGTACTGCCCTGCTGTTGGGAATAATTCTTTTAATTGAGATTTCCAAAGTACTTCTGTGAAATTAATAACAACGTTATAGGATAATACGATGAATGCTATACGTAGTAGATATTTTGATTTCGCTACGTAAGCTATAGTTTTTCTTAATGACATTTTCTTTTTGCCAGAGGTAGGGCTTCCATCGATTGTCAAATTCCTATTTTTAAAAACATATAAGTGGAGCAAACGATATATTAATAGAGTAACAATTGCTGAAATAATTATTGTCATCATGAAGATAAAAAATGTTTTATCCCATGGGGTTTTATATCCAAAAAATTTGTATGGTTGTCCTGTTACAATGTTGGCTGCATTACCTATTTTATTTGATAGGAAAGACCCAAAATTACCTGCTATTATCCCTGATGAATTGATACCTATACCAAATAATGCATAGAAGCGTTTAGCCTCAGGGACAGAGGTTACATCATTTGCAAAGCCCCATACAAGGATTGATACCATCAATGTACTCCAGCATTCTGCTATTACATAGAATACGGCGAATACCCAATGTCGAATCATTGCAATAAATCCTTTAAATCCATAGGGGAGATTAGCTTGTAAAAAATTAGAAAAATTAGTTGGAGAGAGGGTTTCATTATTTGGGTATAAGAAAAATGTGAATAATATAAAAAATAAAATAAATCCCGTTGTTATAACGTAAAATATTTTTTCTCTATCAAAACGATTAGATAGCCTTGTAAAAATAAATGTCATGATAATAGCCATGGGCAAAACGCCCCATACTTTTAAAAATGGTATGGCTTCAGCTCCAGATTGCGGCGCTGTTATCATTAGAGTATCTTTGGCGATTCTTAAAAGGTGATAGTTGACAGCAATTAGAAAAAAGAGGGCTAACATCGGTATGAACCTAACAAGTTCAAACCTGTATATTGGCCACAAAAACGACCGAATCCTACTGAATTCTTCGCCGTCTTTTGCCATAAGCCTCCCGGCGTTGATTAAAGTGATTCACAGTCTACCACCTCTAGTTTTCGAATAACTTTTTAACAATTTTTTTTCAATACTTTGTTAAAATAGTCACTTTTTTAGTGAGTTATGGTATCTGTTTTATTAGATTTTGTCATCTAGAAAAAATTACTATTTCTCATGCAAGTCAAATTAAAATTACACTTATATATGCTAAATTCAAGTAATTTACCTTTTAATCGATATTTACTAATATATGTATGTACCTTTCAAATTTGGTGTTACATATGAATGCAAAGCAAAGACAGATATTTTGGATTTCTCATCTATTAGTGATAGTAATTTCTTTAGCTGTAGTTATTAATGAAGATAAAATAAATTGTTTCCTCTCAAAAGAAAATTATATAAATAGCCAAGCACACCAATTAAAAACACAAATTGAATTAGACACCTGGAAATTAGAAGAGCTTCAAGTGAATTTAGAAAAGCAAGTGGCATTAGAAAATATCGATTTAAAACAGGCGGAAATAGAAGCAAAAAGGAATTCTAAAGATATTGATAAATCGAAAAAAGATGTGTTAAATAGGCGCGAAAAAATGATAAGCGACATAAAAAATCAGATAGTTATATTAAAAGATGAAAGTGATAAGAATTTAAAGAAATTAGATGGTTTTCTTCAAAAGTAACAATTATTTAGACAGATGTTTAAACGCATTATAAAACAGCTCTAAAAGGAAAGGCTTTTTCTTATCTTCAATTGTATTTTCTTTTTCTTTGATATCTATTATTTCAATTTTATCAGATTGGAAAATCTCATTTGTTAAGAAGCGTGCTTTAACACTTATTTTATCATCGAACAGCATAAATTCATTGGGAGTATCTCCACAATTTTGTTGTATACATACGCAATATGGCCAGCGACAGTTTGAGAAAATAGATTGTCCATCGTAAAGGTCATCAAATAAATTTTCATCGTTTGTGAGATAATGAATTATAGAAGGGAAGATGTCTATATGTGAGGTTAGTTTTGAAGAGGAATATAGTGTATTATCTTTTGGGAATTTATAAAAAATAGGGACATTAGTTTGGTATTTATTTAGATGGGTTGCATGGAACATTGCTCCTTCTTCAAAGAACTCTTCGCCATGATCTCCTGTAATTATGATGATAGCATCATCTAATAGATTTTTCGATTCTAAGTACTTAAAAAAATCGTTGAATAAATCATCTACAAAGTTAATTGAATTTCTATATCTATTTTTTGTAAGTTCTAGAGTCTTTTTAGACTGGCTAACACCGATGTAGTCGATATTTGAGCATATAGGTTTAAATTTTATTGGATAATTCTTTGGCCAGCAATATTCAGAGTGTGTCGAATCAAGAAATGTGATGTATACATTGCTATCAGCTTTTACTGATTCTTTTAGCTTTTCAAATGCTTTTATATCTCTTTTCCAAGCTTCAGTACAATTTTTGTTATATGCTTCGAAGTATTTTGTTAATAAACAATGATCTTTTCCAAATAGCACTTTATCCATCTGGAAATAATTTATTTCGCTAGAGGTAAATACAGAAACATCATATCCAAATTTTTTTAAAATATGCAGAGGGACGCTTCCATAAGCCCATTTGTCTTTACATTCTCTCCAATAGAATGCGAAATTAGAATGTATTATTGAATACCAAGACTGATGGGTAGAGTTAGCAGCAGAAAAAGAAAGGTCAATAGGGATATTGTTTTTATTAAAGTCATAAAGGGTAGGTGCTATTTCTTTTGTTATATAATCTCTTCTTAGAGATTCTATGATAAATACAAAGATATTAGGTTTTTTCTCTATAGAGAGCTTTGTTTCATTTATTTTGCTGTGTAATTCTTCTTCATTTCTATTAGGTCTAATGAAATAAGGAAGAGATGTAATTTCTTTTTTTGGTTCTAGAAAAGTAAACGCAAAGGGAAACCTCTTTTGGTATGAGAAAAACGATGTAGCTTTAAGATGAGGGATAAAAAGACAATCGCTAATAAATAATATAGCAATAATAGAAAAGCTATATTTAGCTATAGTGAAATTGCTTATATAAAGAGGTTTTTTATTAGATAATTTGTTACTTAAATAATATACAAAAAGGCCGATCATTGGGAGCAATATAACGATAGATGGGAAGAGTATTAGTGTCATTGTATTTAAGTTAGCAGCACGAATAAGTACAAACAGTTCATCCCATCCATTAGCAGCAACAATTTTTATTGGGTATAAGATTGATGTATCTAATAAATTCAATAATATGAAATTTATAAATTGCGATAGTAATAGAAGGAACATACAAATTATAGAAAGGTGATACATAAAAGAATATTTGAATGACCGAAGGTAGCGAACTAGTAATATCAATAATGCTATTTCTAAAACTGCTTGTCCTGTTGCATAAATAAAGAAGTATAGGTGTGATAGAAAGAAAAGATGTCTAATACAAAAGCAATGGTAAAGGATAATTGCAAAGATAAAAATAAAGGAAGAGCCGAAGTAGATGTAATTAACTGGTTTTTTTACTTTAGCTTTTTCTTTGAGATGTCTAAGTAGTACTGATACGAAAAATAATGGTCTTTTAATGAGTTCACCTAAACTTAGTATTTAATTATGAGTGTAATGATGCAAGTTTTTTTTACAAGTCATCGTTATATAAGGAAGTAAGATTTTACCTGATTTTTGGATATTGGATATAGATAAAAAAACTTGTTTTTAAATTTTTATAAAAGCTTAATTGTATGGAGATATTAATATTTTAAGGTGATATAGATGAGGCTTATAAAATATATTTTTCTTTTTGTGTTTGGAACATCTTTTTGTTTTGCCGATGTAAGAAAGACAGAGAGTGATGATGTAGTTATTTTAGGGAGTGGTGTTGGAGCTTTAACTTCAGCTATTTACCTTATTAGAGCGGGGTATTCCCCAGTAGTTATTGAAGGGAAAAATTTTGGCGGTGCTATTACACAATCTTCATTAGTGCAAAATTGGCCAGGAGAAGAAGGTATAGCTGGAGAGGCTCTAATTGATAAGATTTACAATCATGCGAAGAATTTGGGGGTTAGATTTTACCCTGAAGAAGTAGAGAAAGTAGATTTTACTTCAAGTCCATTTGCTATTTATACAAAGCCCGTATTACCTGGAGGACACTATAGGAAAATTTTAGCAAAAAATTGCATAATTGGAATTGGATGCACTCCTAATTATTTAAATATCCCAGGAGAACAGCAATATTGGGGGAAAGGTGTATCTATATGTGCTACTTGTGATGGAGCATTATACAAAGGGAAAGATGTAGTAGTAGTAGGCGGCGGTGATGTTGCAGTATTAGATGCACTTTATCTTAGTAATTTAGCAAAAAAAGTATATGTATGTTTGAGAGGTTCAGATTTTCGCGCTAAGGATAAAAAAAGATTATTTGAATTGAAAAACAAGCCAAATGTAGTGATCAAATATAATACTCAGGTTAAAGAAATAGAAGGTAATAGCGGTGGTATTACTCTTATTGATGTGGAAGATCAAAGAAAAAATCGAAGGGAATCTATAAGAGCCCAAGGAGTATTTTTAGCTATAGGAACAACGCCTAATACAATGCTATTTAAAAGGCAATTAGACTTGGATCGTAATGGTTATATTAAGTTGAAAAAATATCAACAAACATCAATCCCTGGAATATATGCTGTAGGTGATATAACAAACATACCTTATAACCAAGCTATTATAGCTTCAGGATCTGGAGCAATAGCTGCATTGCAAGTACAAGAAAACTTAGAGAGTTCTAAATTAGCGACAAATGCTAATACTATTGAAGAGCAATTTTTAGCAAATGGAGAAGTAATAGAAATACAATCTCTAGAACAATTTCAAAAAGAACTAAAAGAATCAAAAGTTCCAGTGTTAATTGATTTTTATGCTAAATGGTGCGCTCCTTGCAAGAGGATATCCCCAATTTTTGATAAAGAAGCATCAATATTTGCTGGGAAAGTAAAAATATTAAAAGTTAATGTCGATAAATACCATCAGATATCCAGTGATTTTCATATTACTTCGATGCCGACGATGCTTGTTATTGATAGAGGCAATAAAGTATGTGCAAGAAAAGTGGGGATAAATGAGATTTTACAGTTTTTCTCTACATTAGAAGGTATAAAAGATAGCACTGTTGGTGATATAAACAGATTTTTTCAAACTGAGGCGAAGTAATAATGCAATGGATAGATGATTTTCAATTATTTTTATTTGATTTTGACGGGCTATTAGTAGATACCGAAAAAATACATTTTTTAGCATATAAAAATATGTGTTTTGAAAGAGGGTTTGAATTAAATTGGAGTTTTTTAGATTTCTGTAGTATTGCCCATACAAGTAGCGATGGACTAAAAGAA
The DNA here is from genome assembly GCA_964448255.1 of uncultured bacterium. Taxonomy (GTDB): domain Bacteria; phylum Chlamydiota; class Chlamydiia; order Chlamydiales; family SM23-39; genus CAYUWE01. The sequence goes on from CAYUWE010000042.1 coordinate 5,496, forward strand.
GCGATATATCAAAAATTTCCAGATCTATTAGCAATGGAACCCAATTGGAAAGTTCTGCATGAAGAGAAAACAAAAGAATACTTCAAACTTCTTCAAACATCGAAAATTGCACTGATGCCAGGGGTAGAAAAGTTACTTACAATACTAAAAGACAAAAATAAAAAATGCTGTGTTGTTACAAATTCTTTAAAAGAACAAACAGATATTATTAAAAAGAGTATTCCCGTATTAAATGAGACGATATCTTTTTGGGTGACAAGAGAAGAATATGAAAGGCCAAAACCCTTTCCAGATAGTTATCTTCGTGCAATAGAATTATATGCTGATAAAGCAGATAAAATTATAGGGTTTGAAGATTCTTTAAGAGGGATAGAAGCATTAGTTGAAACACCAGCTATAGCTATGTTAATTTGCCCATCTGATCATCCACAATTAGAATCTATTCTTCCTCATGGAGTAATACATTACGAATCTATGTTACAATTACCTAAAGAGAAATTGTAGTAAAAAAAACTATACAAGAACGCATACACGAGTTTTTTTCTTCGGTTCTCTTTTCTCTTCTTGTGCAGTGGTATTTTCAACTAAAGGTCTAGGTAGGGGAGGAGGTGAAGGCCAGGGGGGCGGATCAAAAGCATGTTCAATATAATCACAAATTCTATATGATAGATCATTATAACTAGATTCATTGCAATCAACAAATTCTAATTTTATTTTATTAGAGTCATTATATATAACTTCTAAAGTCATTAAGTTATAATGAAATTCAGCAAAAATTTTAGCTACTCTTTTTTCTTGAGTATTTTTAGGAATAGTTGAAAAACATGCTTCTAAATCTTCCTCTGAAGAGATTTGTCTTTCTTCATCTATTAATTCATCATTTACTGTTATTTTACATTTATAAGGTCTTATATCTGGCGCTACAAACAAGTCTTTAAGCTCGTGGTATAATATATATACGATATAGGTTAATGAAGAATTGTTATACTGAGAAAAAGTTAATGTACAATTATTGTCCTCGGTGAGATCAAAAATTGTCATTTTAGCTATTTTTTGTTCAAATACTGTTGTTATTTTCGATGCTTTGAAATCACCTTTAACCCTTTGAATGGTGGAAAACAATCTCTCTATATCATGACCATAAGAAATGATTACAGTTTTTTCTGGAGAAGAATAACCTTGAAGAACATAATTACATTGGTATTTACATTCAAAATTATCTACATAATTATGAGGCCAAAGCATAATGTATTCCATTATTATTAAATAAGGCGCATATATTAAAAGAGGCTTAAATAAAAATCTATTCTTCCAAATATATTATGCATATTTATTACAAAGAGAAATTGTAGTTTATAACTACAAAAGAACGCATCTACAGCTGGTTTTTTCTTTTTCTTCTTCTTGTGTTTCTGTATTCGGTATAGGAGAAGGACAAGGCGAACAAGTAGGAGTAGAAGAAGTAGAAGGAGTAGGGGTAGGAACGGGCGAAGGAGTAGGAGAAGGAGTCCGTGAAGGTGGAGGATCAAAAGCATGTTCAACATAATCAGAAATTTTATCTGCTATATCTGGATAATAACCCCATTCTCCACAATTATAAAAGTCTAATTCTATTTGTCTAGAGTCATTAAAAACAACTTTTAATTGTAATTTTGTTCTTCTAAATTCAGCAAAAATTTTATCTGCTTTTTTTTCTTGAGTATTTTTTGGAATAATTGAAAAACGTTCTAGTAGATCTTCTGTAATATCTGTTTCTATACTATCATGTTTTACGCCATCACATATTGTATTGCAAATAGGATCATATAAGTCATCCCTCCTCGGAAAATGCTTACTCAATTTTCGAAATCGCAGTATTATATGTTTGAATGAATGCTCTTCATAGTTCGAAAAAGAGAATGAAAAATATTCCTTTTTGTTTGGATGATAAACTTGAATTTTCACTAGGTTTTCTTTAAATACTGCAGTTACCTTTGATGGATACCAATCGTCTCCTACAAACTCATTACATGTGTCAAATACTTTATCTATGTCCTCATTACAATGATATTTTCTTTTTGTTTTTGGTTGTTTGGGAAGTTTCACGTAATGAAATTTGTATGTACAGTCAAAGGTATAAGTAGGAGTTTTCACCATAATTTAGCCTCATATTTTTAATGCGCAAATGCTAAAAG
>CAYUWE010000043.1:0-7636 GCA_964448255.1 uncultured bacterium
GTCCAAGATCTTTGAAAGTAACATCCTTTGATAAAAGACGATGTGTTCCAATTAGAATATCAATTTCTCCATTTTTTGTTTTTTCTATGGCATTTTTGTTGTCTTTTGGTTTGTTAAACCTCGATAAAAATGCAATAGATATTGGAAAATTTTTCATTCTATCTATGAAAGTTTCAAAATGTTGCATTGCTAATACTGTTGTTGGAACAAGCACTGCTACTTGTTTTTTTCCATCAGCTACAGCTTTAAATGCTGCTCTCATAGCTACTTCGGTTTTGCCGTAACCAACATCGCCACATATCAATCTATCCATAGGTTTTTTAGATTGCATATCTGTTTTTATGTTAGTAATGGAATCTATTTGATCTTTTGTTTCTACGTATGGAAAATCTATTTCAAATAACTGCATATCATCAGAGTCTTTATTATACTGAAAGCCATTTTCCATTGATCTTTCAGCATAAAGATGTAATAAGTCAGACGCGTATCCTATAATTTGTTTTTGTGCTTGCAGCTTTGTTTTATTCCACTTATTTGAACCAAGAGTATTTATTGTAGGTGTTTGTTCCGTTGAGCCAATGTATCTACTAACTAAATGTGCTTGCGATAAGGGAACAAATAATTTTGAATTTTGAGCATATTCTATAACTAGAAATTCATTTTCTTGCCCAAGATGATCTGTATGTTTTTCAAGGCCTAGGTATTTTCCAATACCGCTATGGAAATGTACTACTAAATCACCTTTTGATAACTTATGGAATTCTGCTGCTGGAGTATGGTAGGTACTTCTATATTTTTGTCGGAGGAGCTTTTGTTTTTTTGTTATTTCACAAGAAGGAATAACAGCTAGGGGAATATCTTTTATAACAAAACCAGAACAAAGATATCCCGTTTCAAATACATAATTTTCTAAATTGATATTTTCTATCTTTTTTTTAACTAAGTGTTTTTCTCTTTCATTCTCATTTAAAAAGATAATTTTTTTAGCCTGTAGTTTGTTAAATGATGAAAGATGATCTATTAGAGAAAAATCTGAAGGAATATCTTCATCTAATGCTAGGAAATTTGAGATTTTTTCAAATGGATGGAAAAACCTTTTTTGCTTTTATTTTTTTGAAAAATATTTCAAAAGTAATATCTTCAAAATACTTTGTAGACGACTCTTTTTTTAATGTCACTGAGCTCTTCAATATTTTGATTTGTTATATATACTTTTGAGAGATCTTTTATTTTATCAAATAGGGTATCTATAGATAAAAAATAAGGGCTATTTGACCCTGGCATTTTTTTAATTGATGCATAGCTATCTTCGATAGATAGCAAGTCATCAAAAATAATAATTGTATCTTGTGATATGTAATCTAGTAATAAACTATGTTTTTTCTCTCTTTTTAGAATATCTTGTTCTCTTGCAGGGCAGATAAAAGCTTTATCTATTTTTTTTATTGATTTTTGTCCGACTGGATCAAATATGCGTATGTTGTCTATTTCATCACCAAAAAATTCTATCCTATATGGATCCATCTGTGAGGTAACAAAGATATCTAAAATGCCACCTCGAATGGCAAAATCTCCCTTATCTGATACGACACTTGTTTGTTTGTACCCTAAAAAGTTTAAAAAGGATTTTAGATTTGAAAAATCAATTTTTGTTTTGTTAACTTCCCAAGTATGTATTAGCGAAGGTAAAATCGTTTTGTCGATTGTTTTTTGTAATAATGCTTGCAGGGGTGTTAATAGAAGGATGTTTTTATCTTGTTTTGTTAGATAGTCTAATACTTCCATCCTTCTCCCAATAATGTCAGGGCTTGGAGGGATATTTTCACCAGGAAGCGTTTCCCAAGAGGGGAATTCTAATACTGAAATATCTAATATTGAGGAAAATTCTTCAAATAACCTACTTTCTTCTACGCCATTGGTTATAAGAAGAATATTTTTTTTTGTTTCTTTTTGTAAAAAAGAAATAAATGCAGCTTTAGATCCATCCCAAAGGTTTTCTAGTAATAAAGAGAAGGGGATGGATATAGATTTTAATGCATTTAAAGATGGACTGTCTTTTAGATAATCTAACACTTTTCCTCAATGAAAGCTTTTATCGTTTCTATGGCTTCAAAAATTTTGTCAACTTTTACTCCTCCTGCTTGGGCGCTATCTTTTTTTCCACCGCCACCACCTTGAATAATTGGGGAGATTTGTTTGATAAGTTCATTAGCGAAAATACCTTTTTTAACTATGTTTTCACTAATTTTTATAATAAATTGACAGCGATTATTTTTTGTTGTTGCTAATACAACAATAGCTGGAGATAGTTTTTCTAATAATTTATCAGCAAGAGAGGGCATTTCTTCTGAGGGGATATCTACGTATTCTGCAAGAAAATTAAAATCTTTTATTTTTTTATTTTTTTCTAAAAGAGTTGCAAAAGTAGTATTTACTTGGCTTTTTCTAATTTCTTTTAACTGTTTTATTAGATCATGATTTTCATCGATAAATGATAAAACTCTTGTTTCTAATTTGTTTTCATCAGTTTTTAGATCTTTCGATATTTTTCCTATTAAATCTTCTTTTTGTTGAACAAATTTTTCTGCGTCTTCTCCTGTTAGTGCTTCTATCCTTCTTATCCCTGCAGCTATACTAGATTCTTTTTCTATTTTAAAAAGACCAATATTTCCTAACCTACAAGCATGAGTACCACCACATAGTTCCTTTGAAAAATCAATATCTATAACACGGACGTTATCTTGATATTTTTCTTGGAAGAATTGGATTATAGAAGGGTCTTTTTGAACTTCAGAAAAGCTTTTTATATGTGTTTTAACATATAGGTTTTGTCTAATTTTATTATTTACTAAATTTTCAATTTCTCTAATTTGCTCTTTTGTTAGGGCTTTGTGATTGTTAAAGTCAAAGCGAAGGTGTTTATCATCTACTATTGATCCTGTTTGTTTAATATGCTCTCCAAGGATTTCTCTAAGTGCCCAATGTAATAAGTGTGTTGCTGTATGGTTATTCGATATTTTTTGTCTTTTTTCTTTGTTTATTTCTGCTAATACATGCTCTTGCTTTGTAAATTCTCCTCTTTTTACTTTTCCAATATGTATTATCACATTGCCATAGGGGTTTTGACAATCTTCCACAGAAAATATGGAGCTTTTTTTATGAATTGTTCCGCTATCAGCTATTTGCCCACCATTTTCAGCATAAAATGGGGTTTTATCTAATATAATTATCCCTTCTTGATTTTCTTTAATAGTATCAACAAATTCATTATCAACGATTATTCCAATAATTATACTTTCATCTTTTTCTTTTTCATATCCTGTGAATTTACAAGTATGAGTTTTTGTGAAATCGTCAAAGAAATTTTTATGAAATTGTTGAGAGTGTGTTTTCATAGCTTTTTTTGATAGTTGTTTTGCTTTTTCTTCTAATTTATTAAATGTTGCAAGATCAACACTAAGGTTAGAATCTTTTGCTAATAAAAGAATTTCTTCTATTGGAAAACCATAGGTATCTTTTAGCTTAAATGCATCTTCACCTGAGATTTTATCTTTTGATTTTTCAATAACTTGATTTAATAGATTGCCACCGCGTTTTAGCGTTCTATGAAATGCTTCTTCTTCTGTTGTTAGTATTTCTTCTATTCTACTTTTAGATTGTGCTAATTCTGGGTAATCTTGTCCCATAATGTCAGTTAGCTTACTTGCAATAGGTGCTAAAAAGGGTTTGTTAAACCCTAAAGTTTTGCCATAGCGAGAAGCTCTTCTTAATATTTTTCTTAATACATATCCTCTTTCGATATTTCCAGGCTGTGCTCCATCAGCAATAGCAAAAGATAGCGTTCTAATATGATCTGCTATTACATGAAATGCAGGAGCAGTATATTGATCTTCATCATCATATTTTTTTTTGGATAATCTTTCTATTTCTTGGATTAAGGAAAATAAAATGTCGGTTAAAAAGATATTATTAACACCCATTTTTAGGGAGACTAATCTTTCTAATCCACAACCTGTATCGATATTTTTACTAGGAAGAGGAGAAATTTTTCCATCTCTACTTTTAGAAGAATCCATAAATACTAGATTCCAAAATTCTAAATACCTTTCTCCTGTAATATCTTCATAGGGTGTTGTAGCAGAGGAATATTTTTCTCCTCTGTCGTATAGCAACTCAGAGCAAGGACCGCAGGGACCTATTTCACCCATTGTCCAGTAATTTTCTTCTTCTCCAAATTTTACAATTCTGTTGGTGTCAATATGCTTTTGCCAATATTCATAGGATTCATCATCATCTTTATATACAGATACCCATATCCTTTTTGGATCTAAATCAAAAATATGTGTTGCTACATCCCAAGCAAAACCAATAGCTTCTTTTTTAAAATAATCATTGAATGCAAAATTCCCCATCATTTCAAAAAAAGTGAGATGCCTTGATGTATGGCCAACATTTTCTAAGTCGTTATGTTTACCACCAACACGAATACACTTTTGACAACTTACCGCTCTTTTATAATCTCTTTTATTTTCTCCTAAAAAAACGTCTTTGAATTGATTCATTCCAGCATTATTAAAAAGAAGTGTTGGATCATTTTGTGGTATAACAGAAGTTGAAGGAACAAATGTATGTGATTGCTTTTTAAAATATTCAATAAAACGTTTTCTTACATCATGAGATAACATGTTACTTACCTTAAATTCTCTCTATGGCTAATAATTTATCGTACTTTTTACCATATTGTCAAAGCCAAATGACATTAATTAGCTTTTAACTTGCTAGTTTTTCTTTAAGAAAGTAAAAATATATGGATTAAAATGAAAAATTTTTTTTGAAAAATAACAGGAGAAATTAATGGATGAAGCAATAAAAAATGTATTAAAAAAAATTGCTAATACAATCCGCCAATTATCTATTGAAGCTATACAAAGAGCAAATTCTGGACATCCAGGCATGCCTCTTGGTTGTGCTGAAATCGGTGCATATCTCTATGGAATTGCATTAAATCACAACCCAAAAAATCCTTCTTGGATAAATAGAGATAGATTCGTTATGTCAGCAGGGCATGGATCAGCATTTTTATATTCTTGTCTTCATCTAGCAGGGTTTGATGTATCTATTGATGATCTAAAATCTTTTAGGCAACTTCATTCAAAGACTCCTGGCCATCCAGAATATGGACATACAAAAGGTGTTGAAGCTACAACTGGGCCTTTAGGACAAGGGTTTGGTAGCGCCGTTGGCATGGCTTTAGCTATGAAAATCATGCAGGATAAGTTTAATCAAGATGATTACCACCTTTTCAATAATAAAATTTATACCCTCGCTGGTGATGGATGTATTATGGAAGGGGTGTCTCATGAGGCTAGCTCATTAGCCGGGCATTTAAATTTAAACAATTTAGTTCTTATCTATGATGCAAATGATATTTGTTTAGATGGCCCTATCTCTGAATGTATGAGTGAAAATGTTAAAGAAAGGTATTTTGCATATGGATGGGATGTATTTGAAATAGATGGGCATAATTTCGATGAAATACATGATGTAATGACAAAAATAAAAAATGAACAGACAAAACCTACATTGATTATTGCTCATACGATAATTGGAAAAGGATCTCCTAATAAAGCTGGATCTTCTTCCAGCCATGGCTCTCCATTAGGAGAAGAAGAGGTTATTGCAACAAAAAAAAGCTCTTCATTTACCAGAAGAAAAATTTTACGTTCCTGAAATAGTTAAACAATACTTTAAAGATAAACTAAAAAAACAACACGTATTAGAAGAGGATTGGAAATTTCAAAAAAAGAAATGGGATAAAGCTTTTCCAACACTAAAAGAAGAATTTGAAAAAATGGAAACAAAAGCCCTACCACAAGATATAGAAGAAAAACTATCTAAAATAGAAATGAAAAAAAATATGGCTAGCAGAGCTTCTTCTGGCTATGTAATTAATGAAATAAGTAAGTACTTACCATTTGTATATGGTGGATCTGCAGATTTATCTTGTTCTGATAAAACTATGCTTAATGATTATAAAGTAATAGCTACAAATGATTTTTCAGGGAGAAATATCAAATATGGCGTTAGAGAATTTGCAATGGGAACTATTGCAAATGGACTTTTTCTATCAGGGATGATTTTACCATTTTGTGGAACGTTTTTAGTATTTTCAGATTATCTTAGAAGCGCTATTAGGATAGCTGCTCTTTCATCATATAAGGTTATTTATCAATTTACTCATGATTCCATATTCCTTGGTGAAGATGGGCCAACACATCAGCCAATTGAACAAATAGCATCACTAAGAGCAATACCTAATCTTCATGTGATAAGACCAGCAGATAGCTATGAAGTGAAAATGGCATGGCTTTCTGCATTAAAATATAAAGGGCCAACAGCAATATTGTTATCAAGACAATCTCTTGTAGATCTTGTATCAACACATGTTCCATATAATACTGGATTAGCTAAAGGAGCATATATTGTAAAAAAAGAAAAACTAAAACCCGACTTTTCTCTATTAGCATCGGGTTCCGAAGTGTCATTAGCTTTTGAAGTAGCAAATAAATTAGAACTATTAGGAAAAGAAGTGAGGATAGTATCTTTTCCATGTTTTGAATTATTCGAAAAACAAGATAGCAAATATAAAGAATTAATTATCGGTGGAGATATAGGAAAAAAAGTAAGTATCGAAGCTGGAGTAGATCAGGGGTGGTATAAGTATATTGGAAAAGATGGTATTGCAATATCTCTAGAAGATTTTGGAATGTCCGCACCTGAAAAAGATATCAAAGAAGAATGTGGGTTTAATGTTGATGATATTATTCAACATATTATGTAGGTTTTCTAAAAAAATAGTGATTGAGGATTTTCTGGTTTTTCATGACAAAATTCTCTGTTTGTGAATTTATAAGCATTTATTAGTGTTGTATCGCAAAAGGGACAACGTTCATGAAATTTAAATGATGCTGCATCACGAAGACATTCTTCATGCACAACTGTACCTTGAATTAATGGTGGAATTATATAAGTCGAACCAGCAGCACCTGTAGCCATTTCTTGTATGGTATGTCTTCTTATAAAAGTACGAAAACAACATTTAAGTATTACTAAGGCTCTATTAGCAGCTTTATTTAATAAAGGATTAATTAACAAAGGATTATTACAAAGCTGACATAACGACCAATTAGGATCTAATAAATACCAATAAATTTTCCCAAAAGGACGAATTTCGCCTTGTGTGCTACTAGTTGTTGTACTCATAGTTTAATGATAAATTTTTAGGGGAAAAGTTTATTTTGTAAGGGGTTATATTGCAAGTGAAAGGTGTATTAGAGTAATGTTGGGTCTACATATATTCCAACTAAAAGAAGGGCAGCAGCTATACCTAATAGTATTAGTATCCCTAGACATTTTGCTGTGTTACGACTAACAATCTTAAGTGCTTTTATTATACATTCTAAGATGCTTTTTTTAGGGGATACTTCTTCAGGGCTATTTTCCTGACGTACAGTACCATTTAAAGGCCTATTTGGCGCTCTACTGTGTGTTTGTTCAATAGCACCTTGAGCAATCTTATTTATTATGTTGTCAATAATATCCTGTGCAAAGCTATTTATGTCTTCTTTTTGTAAAG
>CAYUWE010000044.1:0-6978 GCA_964448255.1 uncultured bacterium
ATTCAAACCACTGTATGAAGAGATGGTTTTATTGTACCATTTAATTTCTCTAGTATTAAAATCACTCTCTATTTCCGTTAATGTTGAGTACAGTTCTCTCATTTTTGTTCTTTCTTGACCCTTAAAATTATTTTTTAAAAGTCTTCTTATTTTTTTTTCTTGCCAGCAAAACGGCTGACTGCGTATACTTCTAGTACTCATAATTCATATTATTATTATTATTTAAATAAAAAATCCACATATTACACACGACGAAAGTCAAAGAGGGATTATATTGGCCTAACAACATTGTACACTATAAAATGTGCGTCTCCCTATGTGGCGAAAAAAGATTCTTTTGCCAAAAACTTCTTTCGCCATGTGAAATATATGGATATTTTCAATAAAAAATAATGTTGTTAGGCTGTTATATAAACTTATTTTTTCGTTGATAAAGGAGCATAAAAACCCCTCTAAAGTTAGTATATCATATTCTGGTGGTTTTGTCAAGACTAACGTTTAAACTTGTTAAAATTGGTATGAGGGCTCTTGTAGACGCTATTAACCCTGGACTTTAAGTCTCGTGTATTAGTTATAAAAGATCTCGGTTCTATGGCTAATTTACCATCCCAGTAGTCTTTTTCTGCGTTCCGGATTGATTCTGTGTCCTCAAAATTAAAATAACCAACCGGTCTACTTCCTTCAATTTGGTAGTCTAGTCCAGTTAATTTGAACCCTAGTGATAATAGGGTTGATGCTAAATATAAATCTCTTGTAGAAAATACATCTTTCTTATCTTCTTTCATATCATTTAAATTATTTTATAAAAATAGTGTGGTTGTTTTAAAAGGCACAACCACATAAGCCGGGAGAATGGATGTGTTTCATCCATTTTTTGGCACGAATACGGCATGTTTTGCCATATATTGGCCTTTAAATTTTTGATATATTTATTATAACACAAGTCCCAAAGATTAACAATATATATAGGTACTTGACAAGTTTTTAGCTTTATGGTATACTAACTATAGTACTAAATATTAATTTTTAAATTATGAAGGTAAAACCACTGGGTGACAATGTTATAATTAGCATTAAAAAGAAAGACAGCGCACAAAAGACAGAATCTGGCATTATATTACCAGAATCATCTATACAGGAAAAGGCTCAAGACATAGGTAGTGTAATGGCTATAGGTAACAAAGTTGAGCATATTAAAAAAGGTGACCAGGTTCTTTTTAAGAACTATACCGCAGACGAACTAAGTATTGACGATGAAGAAGTCTTGGTTATTAATCAAGAAAATATAATCGCAATACTAGAAAAATAATATGAAACACTTTTTTAAGAAGTATAAACAATACTTAACATATTTATTTAAACACAAATGGTATGTTTTAATTGAATGCTGGAAGGTTGGCCTATATTGGAGGGGTATAGTTCATAACTTAAGTAAATTCAGACCAAGTGAGTTAATTCCCTATGCTAATTATTTTTACAACCTAAGTTTAGGAGAATATAATGGGTTTTATAATCCGGGCAATAATGAAAAATTTGATATAGCTTGGTTAAAACATATACACCGAAACCCACACCACTGGCAACACTGGTTATTACAGCAAAATGATGGTGAACAAAAGGCCATTGAAATGCCATATAACTATATGAAGGAAATGCTATGTGATTGGAATGGTGCTGGAAAAGCACAGGGTAAAGGCAATAACACTAAGGAATGGTATTTAGAAAATAGAAGGAAAATGATACTCCACCAAACAACAAGGGGATGGTTAGATAAAAAGATAATTCATAACATTTAACGTATGAAAAAGTCTTGCAATAATTGCAAGCACTATGGAATCCAGGATTATTATCCATCTCTGGTTTGCATAGAGTATTGTAAACACTGGGATCAAGCATTACTTGATCTCGGAAAAATAAAAACACCATGTTTAAAGCATGAGTTTAACCTAAAAATAAAAATAAAAAAATTATTTAAAAAAATATTTTAAAAATATGGATGATTTTAAAAGAGATAAACCATTAGTGTCCATAATAATACCATCATGGTTTAAGGATGGACAAAATGGAAAATATGGAGAGAACGAAACCATATGGTTTGCTTGGGAATGCCTTCATCGGCTGATGGATGTTACGCCAAAAGAAATGTATGAATTAATTATAATTGATAATGGTAGTGACGATATTCCGATGATTTCTAAGAATTGGATTGATCAAAGAGACCCACGAGACTATTTCAGGCACGCTGATGTATTAATACAAAATAAAAAAAATCTTGGATTTGCACCTGCGTGCAATCAAGGATTTGGGGTAGCTAGGGGAAAATACATTGTTTGTTTAAACAATGATATTTTAGTTTGGCCAAATTGGCTTCAAGAAATATTAGTTTCCTTCCAAAAGATTAGTGAATCTGAAGATAAAGAACCGGGGGTTGTTATGCCGGCACTAATGAAAGAAACAAGAGATGCTAACGAAGCCCTTGAAATCAAAGATATCGACTTAAGGGCTAATTTCAATCAATTTGGAAAAGGTGCAGAATTTGGATCACTATGGGTAATGACCAGGAAAATAATGGAAGAATTAAAACGCAATGATGGATATGTCTTTGATGAAAATTTCAAAGTAGGATTTGGTGAGGACAGGGACTTATGGGATAGGGTAAGAGGACTGGGATATGAAACATATCGTACCCACAGAACAAGGGTTTTCCATCAGGGAAATATGTCTATGAGTAAAATAGAAGATAGAAGAAAATATACTACACCAAATAGAGAATACTTAGCAAAAAAAAGGGAATCAAGGAATAAAAAATAAATATATGAAAAAAGAGAAACTAAACCTAGTAACCCTTGGAGAACTATCAATGGAGATGGGAGTTAATAAATCAAAGCTAAATTATTATACCCATTCCGGATTATTAAAACCAGTGAGGATAGCTGGTAAAACAATGTTATTTGATAGGAAGTCAGTAACAAGGGATATCAAGAACATCGAAAAACACAAAAAAAATGGCAAAAAGCTAAAAGAAATAAAAACAATATTATAACCTATGGACAAAAAAATCTATAAAGAACCAACCGATAGTTTTAACTATGTCTTTGATTTTGATTTTGACTACACAGTAGTCAATTTTTGTCGTTCTTTAAAAATTAAATATGGATACAGTAGTTTTAGATTTATTGGAAAGAAATGGAGATTTAATAATCCTGAAATAATTGATGAAATCAAAAAACAATACCCAAATGTAGTAATTATTGGAAATATGAAAGATGATCTCGATATGTATGAAATAAAGAAAAAGGAAAAAGAAAAGAAAAGAATAAAGGGGGTAGAGCTTCAAGGTGCAACAGATTCAGATATCAAAATTAAAAATATTAATGGAGAATTATACCCATATCAAAAGGTTGGAGTTGAGTTTTTCATTAATAACGATGGCAATGCAATACTTGGTGACACAATGGGGTTGGGAAAGCAACAATCAGTTGATTCAAATGTCATGACACCTGATGGTCCAAAAAAAATCGGTGACATTGTTGTTGGAGACAATATTTTAACTCATGATGGAACAGAAACAAAAGTTGTTGGAATATATCCACAAGGAATAAAAGATGTATATGAATTTACTATGAGGGATGGCGGTAAAACTATGGCTGGTCCAGATCATCTTTGGGCTGCTTATAATAGTAATGACAGAAGAAAAAATAAAAATTATAAAATAATCACAACAAAGGAGATAATTAATTCAGGGATAAAAGAAAAAAGCGGAGAAAGTAAGTGGTCTATACCATTCCAGGGTATGATGAGGTTTAAAAAAAATAAATTATCAATCGATCCATATTTACTTGGTGTATTAATTGGTGATGGTTGCTTATTAAGAAGCGTAATATTTTCTTGTTCAGATACTGACATCGATATATCACAAAAAATAAAAAAAATTGTTGAAAAAGATAATTATAAATTTAAAAAAGATAATTCTTCTACCTGTCCAAGATACAGAATTTCAAATGGAAGATGTGGTCCAAAAACTACAGAAATAATGAAAATCATAAGAAGTATTGGCTTAAATGTAAAAAGCAAATATAAGTTTATTCCTAAGGAGTATTTATATTCTGATATTAATGATAGAAAAGAAATATTATCTGGTTTGATGGATACAGATGGTAGTTGTACTAATAATAGAACAACATTTTCAACAACATCGAAACAATTAGCTATTGACATCGCAACATTAGTTAGGTCATTAGCTGGTGAGGCAATAATTCATACATATGATAGAGCTAATGAAAATAAACCAATAGAATACTCTGTAAATATTAGAGTTAAATTTAATCCATTTTATACAAAAAGAAAAAGAGAGAGGTGGTCATTAATGAAAAACTTTAACTTTAAATACAGAAGAATAAAGGATATAAAATTTGTTGGTAAAAAGGAATGTGTTTGTATAGCAGTTGACCATCCATCACATTTATATGTAACAGATGATTTTATTGTAACTCACAATACCTTGCAAGCCCTAGCCTTTGCAGCACACAGTGGGTTTAAAAAGATATTAGTTATATCACCTGCTAGTGTTAAATATTCATGGGAAAGTGAAGTTCTTAAATGGACTAAATTTAAGCCGTATGTAATAGAGTCTCAAAGTGAGATGACTGTTGATGTTATCAACGATTATAATGTATATATAATCAACTACGATCTATTAAAAAAGTTTTATAAAACTCTTTTGCCACTCCACTGGGATCTAGCAATAGTTGATGAGTTTCATTATATAAAAAATATAAAGGCTCAAAGAACAAAATATACAATGGACATAGTAAAGAATGTAAAATCAAAACTTCTTTTAAGTGGAACACCGCTATTAAGTAGGCCAGTAGAACTATTTACAGGTCTTAAAATTATGGATAGTGAAACATGGAATGACTGGTTTTCATATACTGCGAAATATTGTGATGGCCATAGAGGAAGATTTGGTTGGGATGCAAATGGACATTCTAATATTAAAGAATTAAGAGAAAGAATATCGGCGTACTTCATAAGAAGAAAAAAAGAGGAAGTATTAAAAGAGTTGCCACCAAAAACTTTTATAGACTTTCCAGTTGTTCTTGATGATGAAAATAAAAAAAACTATGACTATGCAGAGCAATCGTTTGTAGATTATTTAAGGGATGTAAAGAATAAGAAAATTGAAACTGATAATTTTGGCGCAACTGCATTAGTAAAATTAAACGAATTAAGGCAACTGGCAACTAAAGGTAAGGTTTATATTGCCGAAGAGATCATAGATAACATAATTAGCAATGATGAAAAAATTATAGTTTTTTCTGCTTATAATGAACCACTTGAATATTTAAAAGAAAAATATAAAGACAACGTATGTATTTTGACTGGTAAGACCAAGGGGGAAGATAGAAAGAAAATTGTTGATGACTTTCAAAATAAAAAGCACCCACAAATATTCTTGGGTGGAATTAAGTCAGCTGGTGTTGGTATAACGCTGACTGCTGCCTCTAATGTATTGTTTATAGATTATAGCTGGGTTCCAGCAGACCACTGGCAAGCAGTTGATCGGGTTCATAGAATCGGTCAAACTGCTAACAATATTACTGTTTATCAATTATTTAGCAAGGGTACAATAGATGAAAAGATGAATGAAATGTTAAATGAAAAACAGAAGCTATTTGAACAAATTATAGAGGGGAAAGATATAGACCAACAACAAAAAACGATGGTTGACGATATGGTTAATCATTACTCTAATAAATAACACTTGACAAGTTTTTAGCAATGTGCTATAATAACTATAGGGGTTAAGTAT
This sequence comes from uncultured bacterium, assembly GCA_964448255.1. GTDB lineage: Bacteria > Chlamydiota > Chlamydiia > Chlamydiales > SM23-39 > CAYUWE01. Next base: position 5,813 of record CAYUWE010000044.1, read on the forward strand.
GAAAAATTATGAAAAAACAAAATAATAAAAAGATATTAAAAAATAAAAAAACAAAGGTCGAACCAAAAAAAGAATTTGAAAAATTTATTAGAAGTAAAATTGACTTAATATTATCAGGTATGTTAATTGATTTCGTAAAATATAATTTACATTTTGATTACTATGATGATCCATATAAGAATTTAAGTAAAAATGGTCAAGTTAATGTCTTTTCAATAAGGTTTTCAAAACAATACAAATCAGCTAGTATTAATATTATGAAGCCCGCATTTGATATGTATAAAAGTGGTGCTATAAAAGATTTAACAGATGGCATAGTACATGAATTGTCTCACATACACACCATCCCGTTAAGTGATAAGGCTGAATGTAGGTTTGTAAGTAGAAATGAAATAATGGAGACATCAGAAGAATTAACAGAAACAATAGCGGAGTATCTTCGTGTAATATTAAGAAATACAAAAGAAGATTTATATAAAAAATAATTATTAACATAAAAAAAATATGTCAGAAGGAGTATTAAGCGCATCACAAACACCTGTTGTTAAAGAGGGTGAAGTACAAAGAGAATTAAATAGACTAGATAGAGATATATCCTCTTTAATAGATTCGATTACTAGACTTAGAGAAGTATTATCACCGGTCTTATCATCAGAATTCCCCAAAAATGAAGATAGCGAGGAAGACATTTCGGCGTTTACAGAAGTTGGCAAAAGCATTAGAAGAAAAAGTTACTCTTTAGCAGAGTGTAATGATATGATTACAGATATGATTTCCAGGGTAGAACTTTAATTTATTTAATTTATTAACAGAAAAAAATATGGGATTAAAAGAAAGAACCCAAAGAATCTATGCCACTATTATAGGCGATGGTTCAATTAGGGTAAAAACAAATCAATCCGATCCAAAAGCTGTTCAAAGAGATTATGAATTAAAAGATGGAACAAAGGGTACAAAATACGAAAGAGTATTTGATAGTATATCCGGTTACATTACTAATATAGAATTCTTTGACGGTAAATTTGGTGAGGTATTAAATGTAACCTTTGAAGATGATGAGGAGATGATTTTGTCTATGAATACAGAGTTATCATTTGCTGAAGATGTACTTCAAAAAATACCTAATATTAATTTAGCTAAAATAGCTACATTTGCTCCATTTTCAT
>CAYUWE010000044.1:6988-7591 GCA_964448255.1 uncultured bacterium
AAAAAGATGAAAAAGGGGATTTCTATCACTCAAGATGGAATAAAAATTAAAAGCTTTTTCTTTAATGCGGATAAGGGTGAGGCAACCAACGGCATTCCTGAGATCACTGGTGATAAAGAAGGTATGTCTAAAGATGATTGGAAAATGCATTTTTTAGAAAGACGAAAATTTTTGAAAGATTATACAAAAAATAATATTATTCCAAAACTTGGTGACATTGAAACATCATTAGAAAAAGAGGGTGTTGAAATTATTGAAGATAATACAGTTGAAAGTGGACAGGCTCCGGAACAAGAAACACCAAAGCAAACAGTTGAATCGACAGAAATGACAGCTGAGCAAATATTGAAAGAGATAAATGATATTGCTATTAATAAATTGGGTGCCAAAACATCTGAGGAGGTTAAAGTAAAATCAATGGAAAAAACCGGACTTGCCTTTATAGAAGATAATTTAATGGAAATATTAGAAGAATTAAGGAAGTTATAATCATATGATTAGAATTTTAACGCTAATAGTATTAACAATTTTAGTTATTATCATCACCATAAGATTTATATTTCCAGCGTTTTATAAATTGGTTAAAAGGGATTTTGATAAAAT
>CAYUWE010000045.1:0-7484 GCA_964448255.1 uncultured bacterium
ATAGAACATGCTAAGTCCCATTGGATAGAAATTTTTGCTAAAGCCTTATACCCTCCATTAAAGCTATTTACATGGCTAGTAGCTATTGTAATTTGTATCCAATTGATTATTAGTCACTTCGCTAAAACCATTTCTTTCTTTTTTGCTTCTTATCAAATAGTTGCAGTTATATGTATCCTATGGTTTTTTACACGATTTTTCAAAGAAACTGAAAAAAGTTTAACTAAGAAAAAAAGTAATAAAAAATCTTTTGATCAAACGAAAGTTAGAGCAACAATGCAAGTCCTTAGATTAGGATTAATAGTAATCGCAGGGCTAATCATTCTTCAGATGTTTGGTATTCCTCTTTCTGGGGTAATAGCATTTGGAGGATTCGGAGGTATCGCTGTTGGTTTTGCCGCTAAAGACTTGCTTGCAAATTTCTTCGGTGGATTGATGATATATTTAGATAGACCCTTTGCTATTGGTGATTGGATACGCTCACCAGATAGGCAAATAGAAGGTACAATAGAACAAATAGGTTGGAGATTAACTCGTATTAGAACGCTAGATAAACGCCCTTTATTCGTTCCTAACTACTTATTTTCTACTATTTGCATAGAAAATCCATCTCGCATGATGAATAGACGTATTAGAACTCAAATAGGAATACGCTATCAAGACTGGGATAAACTAGAAACTATCATAAAACAAGCTGAAGAAATGCTAAAAAATCATGCTGATGTTGATAAAAATAACATGATATATGTGAAATTCATAGAATTAGGAAGCCATTCCTTAGTCTTTGAAATAAACGCATTTACAATAAAAATTGAAAGAAAAGAATTTCTCAGCATTCAACAAGACATATTGTTTAAAATATTAAAAATTATTTCAGAAAATAATGCGGAAATAGCTTTTCCAACATCAACTGTTCATATGCCCGATAAAATCTCAATAAATTCTTCTTTTAAAAGCTAACATTTGACTTTTTTCAAAATTTCTAACTATATTAGTACCAGGTATTTTATATGTTAGATTTAAAGTTAATTAGAGACCATACTCATCTTGTAGAAAAAAAGCTAAAGACAAAAGATTGTGATATCGATCTTTTATCAATTTTATCAATAGATAAAGAGCTTAGAAAAGCCCAAACAAAATCTGAAGAGCTAAAAGCTATTCAAAATAAAACTTCAAGACTTATTGGAGAGAAAAAGAGAAATAATGAAGATGTATCATCTTTATTAAAAGAGATGAGTACAATACGAGAGCAAATATCAGATCTAGATGCTAAAATAACTTCACTAGAAGAGAAAAGATTAAAGAAATTGCAACTTCTTCCAAACCTTCCAATGGATGATGTTCCTGTATCTGACGATCCAAATGACAATGTCTGTATAAAAACATATAAAGAAAAGCCATCATTTACTTTTGCTTTTAAAAATCATTTAGAGCTAAATGAAAAATTAAAGCTTTTTGATTTCAAAGCTAGTGCAAAAATCTCTGGGTCTAATTGGCCTTTATATACAAATAAAGGTGCAGAATTAGAATGGGCTCTATTAAATTACATGATAGATATCCATAGGAAAAATGGATTTATGCAAATAATGCCTCCCCTTCTAGTACATGAAGATGTTATGTTCGGGGCAGCGCAACTACCAAAATTTGCTGATCAACTTTTCTATATAAAAGATGAAGATTTTCATCTTTATCTAATACCTACATCAGAAGTAGTTTTAAATGGGTTAAATTATGATTCTATTCTTTCAGTAGATGAGTTGCCATTAAAATATGTGTCATATACTCCTTGTTTTAGAAGAGAAGCTGGAGCAGCAGGCAAACAAGAAAGAGGACTTATAAGAACTCATCAATTCAATAAAGTAGAGCTATTTTGTGTTACTACAGAAGATCAAAGTGAATATATCTTCTCTGAAATGGTAAAAAGTGCTGAAGAAGTATTAGAAGGCTTAAATATACATTATAGAAATATGCTACTTGTTACAAAAGACATGTCTTTTGCCTCTGCAAAAACAGTAGATATCGAAGTATATCTTCCTGGGCAAAATAGATATTATGAAGTCTCTTCAGTATCTAATTGTACAGATTTTCAAGCTAGAAGATCAAAAATCAGATACAAAAACAAAACCGATAAAAAACCTCATCTAGTTCATACATTAAATGGTTCTGGAGTAGCTACATCTAGATTAATGGTTGCTTTATTAGAAAATAATCAACAAGAAGATGGGTCTGTAGTAATTCCTGAAGTATTAAGAAAATATCTTCCAGGGAATTATTCTAAATTAGTTTAATATCATTAATGTCTAAAAGTAGTAATAGAAGCTGCTGATATCCCCATAAAAAATCTATTGTGTAAAGTGAGATTGTTAGCTGCAAGTAAAGAAACACCAACTGTTGCTATACAATGAAATATAATCAACTTAATTTCATGATTAACCCCTGCTACAACATTTAGAACAAAAAATCCTGTTCTTTTTGGTTTAGTTAAATATTTAAATGTCCCTTCCATAGCAATTAAAGCCGCGGTAGAAATTAAAGTAGTTTTATAGTCAAGATTTGCCAAACCTATTACAAACCCAGCGCAAACACCTCTAAGAAATATCCTTCTATCTATATATCCTATTTTTGACATAATCTCTTTAAGCAGCTTTTTTTGAAAAATTTTTCAATCTTATTTTTATTCCTTTAACTGTATATTCCTTTACCCTTAGAAATTCTTTTCTAAATTCATTATCAATCGAAGTTAGCCTTACCAATTTATTATGATAACTAACTAATGGATCTATCCCACGAAATTTTGGAAAATGTATATAGTCAAAAGGCTCACTTGTAACAACCTCATAATAATCACTGGCGCACCAGCATTTTAATAAAAGCTCTTTTATTGATTCATCATTTGAAGAAAGTATTCTATCGAATATTTCTTTATCTTCTTTGAAATGAACATCTTCTAAAGTTACAAGTCCTATTTCTTTTGCACGTAATAATATTTCTGAATAAAACTGTTGAATTACAAAATTCCAGTCACCCCCCCAGAATTTCTCTGTAAATTCTAAGGATAGCTTTGCAAATTCTTTCGCTAATTTAACATCTGTAAAATACCATTTTCCTCTCTTATATCTAATGTTACTGATAATTTCTTTTACCTTTTCTTTAGTAAACATATTAAACATCAATGCTGTATGCAAATTATACTCTATTCTATCAGCACACATATCTGGAAGTCCTTGATCTAGAGCCAAATAGTCATTTTCCTTTGGAAGGATATCTTTAAGAGTCAGATTATATTCATCTAAAATAGCTTGGATATTTACATTTTTTAAATACCACTTATGAATTCCATCATGATAGGACCTCTCAAAAGTATCTTGAAAAAGATAATCCCCTAAATGAGAAAAAACAGTATGTGAAGCATCATGTAATAGTCCTGCTACTTGTTCTTTATGAGGTGCATTTACTTTCTTTAGAAGATAATAAACACCTACAGAATGAGAAAACCTATCAAATGCACTAACATACCCTAAATAATATGGAACTCCTGATTGATCGATATTTTTTAACCTTTGCATTACCTTAGAATCTATTAACTCTTCAATTATCGGATCATCTATCTCATAACTACCGAAAATAGTATCGATCTGTTTTGAGCCAAAAAGTGAAGAAAAAATTAAGAAAGTCAAAAAAATATTATACAACCTCACCTCTAACCTCCTTTTTATAACCCTCTCGTTTTCTGAGGTTTATGATTATTTTCCAGCAATCTAACTATCGGATTGCTAAAAAATGTTGCAATGTATTAGAATCAATGATAGAATAAAATGGTCTAATTAAAAAGGTAAAAGAAATTGAAAAGATTACCCCCTAAAAGATTTGCAATAAAAAATAGAGAAAAAGCCATCTTACTTGGCCTTGTAGATCTATATATTAAAACAAACAAACCCATAGGGTCACACTCTTTAAAATTACATGGATTTAACTATCTAAGCTCAGCCACCATAAGAAATTACTTCAATAAATTAGAAAAAGAAGGGTTTTTAATACAGCCTCACTCTTCTGGTGGTAGAATACCTACAGATTTAGCATATAGAGAATATGTAAATAGCTACTATGATAAATCTACAATCTCCACTAAAGAAAAAGAATTTCTAAAAAAGAAGCTTCAAAAAGAAACAAAAGAAATAATAGATTATCTTAATTCTGCAGCTGAAGTTGTTAGTGAAATGACACAATGTAGTTGTTGTTTTACACTCCCACTATTTGATCAAGACTTTATAAATGATATTAAAATCATACAGATAGATAGCAACAAAATTTTATGTGTTTTAATTACAGATTTTGGATTTGTTAGAACAGAAACAATATATTGTCCAAAAAAACTAATAGAAAAAGATGTAAAACTACTTGAAGAATTTTTCCTTTGGAAATTAGGGAAAAATAAAAAACCAAGTCTTCAAAATCAATCCTTCTATAAGCTAGCTAATCATTTTTATAATGAGATAATTGTAAGGCATATTGTTGGGTATAAGAATTTCACACAAAAAGATATTCATAAAACTGGTCTTGCAAAATTACTTTTACACCCTGAATTCACCTCTCCATCTACCCTAGCTTCAACTTTAGCACTTTTTGAAGACTTAGATCAGTTAAAACTGCTTTTATATGAGACAATAAAAATTAATAGACTAACTTGTTGGATAGGAAATGAATTTTCCGCATTTACCGATAATGTCGATCAATGCACATTCATATCTATCCCCTACTACATAAATAACAATCCAATTGGAGCTATAGCTCTTTTAGGGCCTATGAGACTAAATTACAAAAAGATATTTGGTATTTTACTTGCAGCGAGTAAATACATCTCTCAAACGCTTACTAAAAGCTGCTCTAAGTTTAAATTAACATTTAATCAAAACATTATCCCTTCTAATAGATCTATTCTTTTAGAAGACAAGAGAAAAAACAATTAAGGAAAAGAAATGAAAGAAGAAGAAACCGAAGATAAACAAGAAGAAAAAATTGAAGAAAAATTAGAAGAAACACAAGCAGAAGAAAAAACGCTAGAAGACGAAGTAAAAGAATTTAGAAATAAATATCTACATGTATTAGCAGATCAAGAAAATATAAGAAAAAGAATGCAAAAAGAAAAACAAGATACTGTTCGTTTTGCAATTGAAAACACAGTATCAGAGTTTCTTCCAATAGTTGACAACTTTGAAAATGCACTTAACCTGGCAAAACAATCTTCTAAAGAAGTTCAGCAATGGTCAGCGGGATTTCAAATGATTTTATCACAATTTCGAGAAGTTCTTCACAACCATGGTATTGTAGCTTTTCATTCTGAAGGAAATATCTTTGACCCACACTTCCACGAAGCTATGGAAATAGTAGAAACAGAAGAACATCCTGATGGAACAATTTTAGAAGAGTTTTCAAAAGGCTACAAAAGCGGAAACAGGACAATACGTCCAGCTAGAGTAAAAGTAGCAAAAAAACCTTTGAAGGAAGAGCCTTCAGAGCAGCCAATAGAGGCTAAAGAAGATGAATTAACAGAAAAAGAGGAATAACTATGAATCAAAAGAAAAAACCTATTATCGGCATTGACCTTGGAACAACAAATTCATGCGTTGCTGTAATGGAGGGCGGCGCAGCAAAAGTAATAGCCAATGCTGAAGGTACAAGGACAACACCCTCTGTCATTTCCTACAAAGACCATGAAAGGTTAGTTGGTATACCAGCAAAAAGACAAGCTGTAACCAACCCTGATAAAACACTATCATCAACAAAACGTTTTATCGGAAGGAAATTTGATGAGGTACAATCAGAGATACAAACAGTACCATTCAAGGTAACAAAAAATGCTAATGGCGATGTTGTATTTGAAGTTGATGGCAAAACAATAACTCCAGAAGAAGCCGCAGCACAAATACTAATAAAAATGAAAGAAACAGCAGAAAACTACCTAGGAGAAAAGGTAACAGAAGCTGTAATAACAGTACCTGCATACTTTAATGATTCTCAAAGACAATCTACAAAAGATGCTGGAAGAATTGCTGGGTTAAATGTAAAAAGAATTATCCCAGAGCCAACAGCAGCTGCATTAGCTTATGGTCTAGATAAGCAATCAGAAAAGAAAATTGCTGTATATGACCTTGGTGGTGGTACATTCGATATATCTATAATGGAAATTGGTGATGGAGTATTTGAAGTACTTTCAACCAATGGAGATACCCATCTTGGTGGAGATGACTTTGATGAAAGAATAATCAGATGGATATTAGAAGAATTTAAAAAAGAAAATGGCATTGATCTATCAAAAGATAAAATGGCACTTCAACGTCTTCGTGATGCTGCTGAGAAAGCAAAAATTGAACTTTCAGGGACACAATCTACTGAAATCAATCAACCATTTATCACGATGGATGCAAGTGGGCCAAAACACCTTTCTCTAACTCTTACAAGAGCTAAATTAGAAAGCTTATGCCACGATCTTATTGAAAGAACAAAAGAGCCATGTGAAAAAGCACTAAAAGATGCTGGCATTTCCCCTTCAGAAATACATGATGTAATACTTGTTGGTGGAATGACACGTATGCCTGCCGTACAGAAAAAAGTAGAAGAAATATTTAAAAAACCTCCACATAAAGGTATCAACCCTGACGAAGCTGTAGCAGTTGGTGCAGCAATACAAGGTGGAATACTTGGTGGTGAAGTTAAAGACGTTCTACTTTTAGACGTAGTACCACTAACATTAGGTATTGAAACACTAGGCGGTGTAATGACCCCTCTTATTGAAAGAAATACAACTATTCCAACACAGAAAAAACAAGTTTTCTCAACAGCAGCTGACAATCAACCTGCTGTTACAATAGTTGTTCTTCAAGGAGAGCGTCCAATGGCAAAAGACAATAAAGAAATTGGACGGTTTGACTTAACAGAAATACCTCCAGCACCAAGAGGAATCCCTCAAATCGAAGTAGCTTTTGATTTAGATGCTGACGGTATTTTGCATGTATCTGCAAAAGACAAACAATCTGGTAAAGAGCAAAAGATACGTATAGAAGCGAAATCTGGCTTAACAGAAGAAGAGATAAAAGCAAAAGTAAAAGATGCTGAAATGCATGCTGAAGAAGATAAAAAGAAAAAAGAAGATATAGAAGTAAGAAATGAAGCAGATGCTCTTTGCTTTAGAGCAGAAAAAGCTCTTACTGATTATAAAGATAAGTTGCCAAAAGAAATTGCATCAGACATACAAGGTAAAATTGATTTAGTTAAAAAAGCAATTGAATCAAATGATACAAATGCAATTAAACAAGCAACACAAGAATTGCAATCACACATGCAAAAAATTGGAGAGGAGCTGCAAAAACATGCAGGGCAACAAACTCCTCCACCTCAACAAGAAGCGCCTTCTAAAGAAGAGAAAAAAGAAGATATAGAAGATGCGGACGTTGAAATCATCGATGATGATAAGAAAAAAGAATACC
>CAYUWE010000046.1:0-7364 GCA_964448255.1 uncultured bacterium
AAAAAGGAAAGTTGTAAGAAACGATTGATTTTACAAGACCTTTCGAATTAATATACTTTCTTGAGTAAAACTAAATGTTTTACTAATCTTTTTTATTGCGAATAAGATAAGGGTTATCTCATGAAAAACAAGCTTTATATTCTAATTTTTTTATTTTCATTTATAATTTCTTTTGCACAAGCTTCTATGGAAGCACCTATGCAATTAGCTATAAAACCAAAAGAACCAAACTGGCGTGTTGAAGTTGTAAAAACTTTTGAAAACGATATTCCAGAATTGATCATGTATTATGAACCGGATGGAAATGGTCAGGAAATACCTGTTAAGCAGGTAATATTTTATGAGAATGGGAAAATTAAAAAGGAAGTAGATTTAGCTATTGTCGGAGAAGATACAAAAGCATACGAAATATGGGAATCTACAACAATACCTTCAGGCCATGAAATTACATTGTTTGATTCTGGGGAAATACAAAGTATCGTTTATTATGATAATGGTATTTTAGAAGGTGAAGCAAAGGTATTTTATCCAGGTAAAAAGATTGAAAAAATATGTAATTACATAAATGGGAAGTTGGAAGGAAGCTTTCAATCATTTTATGAAGACGGAGAAAAAAAAGAAGAAGGAGAATATAGGGATAACAAGTTAAATGGAGAATATAATTTATATTATCCCAATGGGAAAAGAGCTATTTCTCTAACATATGAAGATGACTTGGTTAATGGACACTCTTATGAGTGGTATGAAAATGGATATATTAAATCAGAAAAAACATTTGTTGATGGAAAACTACATGGCAATGGGAAAAACCCGGCATTTATTGTGTATGATGAAAACAAAACAATAATTGAAGCATTAGACTTTGTTGAAGGGAAGCCAACAGGCCTCCATGTAAAATATTACCCTGATAGTACAGAGCAATATCGTTTATTTTATGTTGATGGAAAAAAACAAGGTAAAGAAGAAAATTTTTCTTCTGATGGAAAGCTTATTGGGCTTGGAGAATATATTGATGATAAACCTGTAAAAACGCATTGGAAAAATTATGAAAATGGCGTTTTATTTTTTGAATCTAAGTTTGATGATGCAGGGAATTTATTAGAACCGATAGTTGAATATTACAATAATGGAAAAGAGAAAAGGCAGTTTTATTATAAAGAGGGGAAATTGGATGGAGTCTATAAAGAATGGCATTCTAATGGTCAGTTGAAATTAGATTATAACTATGATGAAGGGGAATTTGAGGGTGAACAAAAAGAATATTTTCCCTCTGGCCAGATGAAGGTACATACATTCTATAAAAATAATAAAAGAGATGGTTTGTATGAGCAGTGGTATGAAAATGGAATTTTAGCGAAAAAAATATTTTTAAAAGATGATGGATTTGATGGAAGAAATGGTGAATGGTATAGCAATGGCAATCCAAAAAGCGAATCTCGTTTTGAGGATAATCAAGCTGAAGGCACACAATCTGAATGGTATGAAAATGGAAAATTAAAAGCTCAAGGAGATTTTGTTGCAGGGAAAAGAGAAGGAGTATTTCAGGATTGGAATGAAAAAGGGGAATTAGTAGCTAAAGCAAAGTATGTTAATGGTAATTTAGATGGAGATTATTACAGCTGGTATAATGAAGATCAGGTAAAAGAGCATTTTAGATACAAAAATGCTTTGAGAGAAGGAAAACAAGGGTGGTGGCATGAAAATGGACAATTAAATAGAGAAGCTAATTTTGTTGAAGACAAAGCAGAAGGAAAATTAATCATTTGGTTTGAAGATGGAAATATTCAATCCATCCAGCACTTTTCTAAAGGCAATCCAATTGGAGAACAAATTGAATATTATCCAGTAAGTAGCGCGTCGAAAGAACAGAATGTTATGAGAAAATATTTTTATGATAAAGACAACTTATTACATGGCGAGCAAAAAACTTTTTATAGTAATGGCAATATAGAATCTATAATTGAATACAACCACGGACAATTGGATGGCAGGAAAATGCTTTGTGACAACGAAGGTAATGTATTGGAAGAATGTAATTATAAAAAAGGAAAATTGGAAGGGCAATATTACCAAAGATTACCAGAAAGAAAAGAGATGTTTTATACATATAAAGATAATCTAAAAAATGGTCCTCACAAAATATTTTTCATAGATGATAAAAATCAAAAACAATTACTTCTAGAAGCTAATTTTACAAAAAATAGAGCTGATGGTGCGGTATTAGAATATAATGAAAAAGGTGAAAAAGTTGCTAAAACGGAATATGTAAAAGGGAAAAAAGAAGGGGAATTAGTATTATTTTATCCTTCTGGTAAAATTATGTTGAAAATGAATTTTGTAAATGACTTGAAAAATGGAAAAGCATTTTATTATTTCCCTAATGGCGCTATTCAAAAAGATTTGGCATACAAAGATGATGCACAAATAGGAGAAGAGCTTACATATTTTGCATCAGGAGCAAAAGCGGCAATAAATTATTTTGAAGATGGTAAGTTGCAGGGGAAAAGCACACATTGGAATGAGAAAGGAATAGTTGTTTTTGAAGGGGAATATAAAGATGGGCTGCGTCATGGAATAATGAAGAAATATTATGACGATGGAAGTCCATTAATTGAGCAGAATTTTGAGAATGATAAGCTGCATGGTGAGAAAAAGAAATATGAGAAAAATGGGCAGATAGTAACTTCAACATATGAAAATGGAAATTTAATAAGGTAAGATAAAAATGAAAAAAAAAGTATTTATTTCAACAATATTATTTTTAATAGCGTTTGTTAACGCATATTCAAATTCTATTGATGCAAAAAAGCCTTTTTTGCTGATTAGCGGTAATTCTAATCCAGAATTAGCATTAGAAATAGCAAAAAAAGCTAATCATCATTTAAGTGATGCTAGGGTAGCACAATTTAATGATGGTGAATCCAATATACAAATAATAGAGAGTATCCGTGGTTCTGATGTATTTATTATTCAATCAACGTGTCCAACAGAATGTTGCAGTGTTAATGATAACATCATGGAATTATATCTATTAGTTAGAGCATGTAAAAGGGCATGTGCGGGATCGGTAACAGCGGTAATTCCATATTTTGGCTATGGCAGGCAAGATAGAAAAACGAAAAGTAGAGAACCTATTTCTGCTTCTGATGTTGCTATGCTAATAGAAAATTCTGGGGTTGATCATATTTTAACTGTAGATTTGCATTGTGGACAGATCCAAGGGTTTTTTCAAAAGACACCAGTAGATGAGTTAACAGCATTAAGCATTTTTGTACCTTATGTAATGGAAAAAGAACTAGACCATCCGGTGATAATTTCTCCTGATGCAGGTGCAGTTATTAAAGCAAAAAAATTTGTTAATGCATTAGCGACAAGGGGAGTATCTTCAAGTTTAGCAATAATAATTAAGCATAGAAAAGAAGCAGGATCTATAGAAACAGTAAATTTAGTTGGCGATGTAAAAGATAGGGATGTAGTTATTGTTGATGACATGTGTGATACTGGAGGGACTTTATGTCATGCTGCCAATGAATTAAAGAAGATGGGAGCTAAAAGAATATTTGTATGTATCACTCACCCTGTATTTTCAAAAAATGCTGTTGAAAAGATTAATGCTTCAGTGATTGATGAAATGATAGTATGTAATACCATCCCTAAAGATAATAAAAAATATCCTTCGAAGATTAAAACATTATCTATAGCACCGCTATTAGCTGAAGCAATAATGCGTACGCATAAATGTGATTCACTTTCTTCATTATTTATGGAATAGAGAAAAAACGTTTAGCATTAGATGTCGTAATATTTGCTATTTTTTCTAAAGAAAGCCCTAGTATATTTGCTAGGGTTTTAGCAACTTCAACAACGTATGCTGGTTGGTTTATTGCCCCTCTATGTCCTTCTGGAGCAAGATAAGGAGAATCTGTTTCTATAAGCAATTGCTCTAATGGCACAATAGGAATAATTTTTCTTAAATCTTCACTTTTTTTGAAAGTAATAATCCCACTAAAAGAAATCATCCATCCTCTTTTTATAGCTTCTATTGCATCTTCTTCATTCCCTGTAAAACAATGTAATATTGCTGGAAGGTAGTTATCATTTTCCATGTAATATCCATCAGTTATAGCAAAAAGATCATCAAATGCATCTCTACAATGTATAACTATGGGGAGTTTTTCTTCTTTTGCTAGAAGAAGATATTTTTTTAAGTATTCTTTTTGCAATTCTTTTGGAGAATTGTAGTAGTAGTAATCTAATCCAATTTCTCCAATAGCAGAAATTTGTTTTTCTTTTGCTTTAGTGGAAAAATAAGAAAAACATTTTTCTCCATCTTTTTCTACATCATGAGGTGTTGTTGCAGCGACGTTATAAATATGATTATGTTTCTTTTTTAGAAGAATCCCTTTATCTAATTCTTCTTTATTTGTAGCGATATTGATAATATTTTTTATCCCAGCTTGCTTGGCATTATCTAGGATTTTTTCAATATTATCCCAAAGCTGAGGCATTGTTAAATGAGCATGCGAATCTATAAATGATAAATCTGACATAATTACTTTTATTTATTTTGTTTTTCCCAAAAAACATATCCTTCACCATCATATGCTCCAATTATTATTATTAAAGTATTAGCACAAACGTTTATGAAATCTTTTTGAGTAATTTGTTTATTATTAAAGTTTAATTTGTTTAGATCAAATATAACTGATACAAAATGCCAAGCACAACTACATTCATTCAATGCTTTTTTAATTAATTCCTTTGCAAAATCATTTTGTGAAATTAGATAAAAAACCTCTTTGTTATAATGTATACCAATAGAACGGTATAAATCCATATGAGGATCTGTGGGTTCTTGAATTAAATTTTCCATTAAACAAGCTAATTTTTTATATTGTAGTTTGTCATATATCCATTCAACTAGTTCTTCATCAATAGAATTAACCCATTCTCCTTGGAATGTTCCTAACTTGTTAATATGTATTTTCTCTGTAGGATTAGAAGGTAATATTTTCCCGAATTCAAATTGGTATAATTTTGAAATATCAGCATCTTCGGGTAAAAGAGTGTAAAAATGCCCTTTGTTGAAGTCGATGAAATTTAATATGCTTTTGGAAAGCTCATTTCGTTTGGTAAAATAATTTTTAAAATAATTTAGAGTTGTTTCATGATTTAAGCAATATTTAATAACCTTCCTCATTCTTTCATCTCCCAAGTACCATCAATATTTAATCTAGCTTTTCCTTCCGGTCCTTTATAGTCCCAATGAGGCTTAACATCGCCTGGATGATTTAAATCAGGTCTTAATGAATGTTTTTTATCTTTATTATGCCATTGACCTTTTTCGCCACCTTTCCATTCAAAGCCTTCTCCAGGACATTTTGAAGGATCATCTCCTAAATCCCTTCCATCATAAGGAGGTTCTTTTTCTTTTTTATTGCTATTTTCTTGATTTATAATTTTTCCAGTTTCAACTATTCCCCATATTCCTATTGATATAGCAATGGCTTCTATTAAAGTTTTTGCTCCTAATCCAACTAAAGGAATAAGTATTGCAAATTTCCCATCAGGATCAGCATATCTGAAAGGATTATTTAATACATAAGTATAAAGATTATTATTAGTAAAAGGTGAAAATGTATCACAAGTAATCCAACGTTTTAGTGATGGAGAATAATAACGATGTCCAAAATAAACAAGGTCGAGTTCATAATCGTAATGTTTTGAAGCAAAAAACCAAGGACACCAATTGTTTATTGAAATATTTGATAAATTATTTCCAAAAGGATCAATATAACCAAAATCATGGACTTGAGAAGTTTCTATATCAATCAATTTAATAATATTGCCTTGAACATCATGAATAGGAGAAAAAATAGATTTGTTTATTTCTATAGCAATAGCTTTAACAATATCTTTGTGAAAAGAATTACCGGGGATTCTAAGTTGTTTTAATTGGTTATTTTCGACTATAGCTATTTCATTATTGTTAAAATAAAGGAAACTTTCTTTTTTAACGGTTCCATTTTGAAAAGTAGTTTTAGATAATCTTCGTCCAAAAAAATCATAGGTGAAATTGATTTTTAGAGTATTTGTTTTTGCTTCAATTAACCTTCCTAATGCATCATATGTAAAAATATTGTTTTCATTGTCATATTTTGCAATTAAATTTCCATTTTGATCATATTCACAACGAATATCATTATATTGTTGAAGTTCGTTCAAATCATTGACTAATGAATTTATTGGATTATTCATCATGTCATATGTATCCCAATTACAAATACGAGAGAAATTATCATATTTGTATAACACTTCTGTGTTGTCTATTTTATGTGAAATGAGATTTCCAAGTTCGCTATAACAACAATTTTCAATTGAATATGGACTAGTGATAGTAACTGATAGTGTATTTATATTTGATTGATAGTGAATTTGTCCTAAATTTCCAATAAGAGTTTCATTTTGTAAATTACCATTTTCATCATAAGAATATTGATGAGAATAAGATATGTTTTCTGAAGGAGAAATTCTTATAACTTTACGTAGCTTAGTATTTTCATATTCATAATGAATTTCACCAATAGTATTTCCTCTAATTACTATCGGATTATCATTATCGTTATAAATAACTTCTATTTCATGGCCATTTGGAAACAATTCTTTTGTAATATTTCCATGCTCATCAACTTCTCTATAGATAATGTTGTTGTTAATATGATCTTCAACTTTAGTAATGAAGCCATTTTCATTGTAATATAACGTATAATTAATGGTTTCATCAGATGATAAAACATAGAGGTTTCCTAGGTTGTCGTAATTGTAAAATACTTTTACTCCATTAGGATTCGTTTTAACTGCAAGGTTTCCATTTTCATAATATTCATAGCCGATTTTTCTTTCATTAGAACTACCATAATTTTTGACTAATGAAATTATTTGATTGTTTTCATTATAATTAAAATGAATTGTTTGCTTGCACCATTTTTCTTTGCGATAAAACAAATCTTGAGTTTCGATTAAGTTGTCATAACAATCATATTTGCATTCTTCTGAAAAAATAAGAGTGTTATGATTATCTTTTATTTGTTTTTTTATTATTCTATCACAACATGAGTCTTTTGTGAGATAGTACGCGTATCCTGCTGAATCTACAATTTTTTCTTCACAGTTGGGTAAGAGATAATGGGGTAATAACAAAGTTAATATGAAAAATGCATATTTCATTTTACCTCCTCAAAAAAAACATTGAACAGTAGAATTGATTTAATTTTTTGTAAAGAATATTTTAAGAAAATTTTTAGCAGACAAACAATAAAAACTTGCTGTAAAGGAAAGAGGATTCGTGTGAAAAGAAAAAATAC
>CAYUWE010000047.1:0-7363 GCA_964448255.1 uncultured bacterium
TGTGGGCATCTTGTCCCAGCAAAAGTTCTGGACTACATTTATAAAAATCAACTATATTAATCTATTAAATTTTAAATAGAATTTTTATAATGAAAACTGAAACAAAAAAGCGACTTAATAAATTAGCGCAAATTATTTATGATAAAAAAGGGTTTAATATATTTGTATTAGACGTAAATGGTATATCTACAATTACAGACTATTTAATTATTGCTGAAGGTAATATTGATAGGCATATACAAGCAATAGCTCAAGAAATATTAGAAGAGATGAAAGAAGAAAAAGAAATCCCACTTCATGTTGAAGGTATGCAAGATGGGGATTGGGTAGTAATAGATTATCTTGATGTCATTATACATTTATTTATTCCACAGTTAAGAGAGAAGTATCAATTAGAGAAATTGTGGAATGATGGAAAAATTGTAAACGTACAAATAAACACAAAATAGTATTTTAGGGAGATTTTTGTGGCAAAGCGTATTGTTGTTACTGGAATGGGCCTTGTCTCAGCATTTGGACAGGATGTAGATGTTTTTTATAATAACTTGCTTGAAGGGAAAAGCTCTGTTGTTCCAATAGAAGAATTTGATTGTTCACTCTATCCTACACGCATTGCAGGGATTATTAGAGATTTTGATGTAGGTGACTACATGCAAAAGAAACAAGCAAGAAGAGTAGATCCATTTATTAGCTATGCAATGGTAGCGGGGAAAAAAGCATTAGAAAAAGGAAATATTCCAATAGAAAATGAATTAAATAAAAGCCGTTGTGGAGTAATAGTTGGTTCTGGAATGGGTGGAATGAGCATATTTTACAATGGTGTAGAGACATTAAACAAGCAAGGGTATCGTAGATTAACACCATTTTTTGTTCCCTATATTATTACGAATATGGCTGGGGCCTTATTAGCAATAGATTTAGGGTTTGAAGGACCAAATTATTCTATTTCGACAGCTTGTGCTACATCAAATTTTACAATATTAGCAGCAGCTGAAGAGATACAGCTTGGCAATGCTGATATGATACTTTGTGGTGGAACAGAAGCTCCGATGAGTCCAATCGGTTTAGCTGGCTTTGTTTGTGCAAAAACGCTATCTACAAGAAATGATGAGCCTACTAAAGCATCAAGACCGTGGGATAAAAATAGAGACGGCTTTGTTATGGGAGAAGGTGCTGGTGTTATTATATTAGAAGAATTAGAACATGCATTGAAAAGAAATGCTCCTATTTATGCAGAATTTTTAGGGGGGAGCAAAAATTGCGATGCCTATCATATGACTAGTCCAAGAGAAGATGGATCTGTCGTTGCAAGATGTATTGAAGATGCTCTTAAAGATGCTAATATAGAAAAAGAAAAAGTAAATTACATAAATGCCCATGCTACAGCAACTTTAGCTGGAGATCTTTGTGAGCTAAGAGCAATAAAAAAGGTATTTCAAGAGCACTGTAAAAACATAAAAGCAAATGCTACTAAATCAATGATAGGGCATTGTCTAGGTGCTGCTGGAGGTATGGAAGCAATAGCTACAATAATGGCTATACATACAAACAAAGTTCACCCAACAATTAACTTAGATAATCCAGAAGAAGAATTAGGAGAATTAGATCCTGTAAAAGACAAAATGAAGGAAGTGAAAATAACAGCTGCTATTTCCAATTCCTTTGGTTTTGGTGGGCATAATTCTACTTTAGTCTTTGCTCCATATACCCCTTGAGGATAAATGATAAAAGAAGAGTCTTTTGGCATAATTCCAATACTAAAAAATGAAAAAAATTATCTTGTTTTTTTAATTCACCATAGAAATGGAGATCATTGGGGCTTTCCCAAAGGCCATGCTGATGGTGATGAAAAGGAAATAGACATAGCAAAAAGAGAGTTATTTGAAGAGACCAATCTAGAAGTTGAAAATTTTATCTCTAAAGAACCTTTAATTGAGAAATACCATTGCATAAAAAACAATATGCAAGTTGATAAAACTGTGAAATATTATATTGCAAAAGTAAAAGATAAAAACTTTAAGCTTCAACAAGAAGAGATAATAGATGGCAAATGGGTAACTTTTGAAGAAGCAAAAGAGATAATCTCATTTTTTCAGAGCAAGGAAATCCTTGAAAAAGCATATAAGATTGTTGTTGAAGGTAACTTGTGATCAATCTTTTTAAAAAATCAAAACAAATAGAGATTTTTGTAAGGCATTGTATTTTTTCTGAAGTATCTGAAAAAAAACAAAGGTTTTCAAATTTTTCAAAAGTCAAATGCTTTGAAAATTTTATATCTACATTAGATAGAGATATAGCCAATGTAACTTTTTTTTTAGATCTTGCCCACGGCGTGTTAAAAGACCACTTTTTAAGTAAAACAAGTGAAAAAATTGTTCCTATTACAGAGGGTTCAGAGACAGGAGCATTTTTACGTTTGCTTGAATATGTTGAAAATCAGAATTTCAAAGAGGATACTATTATATATTTCTTAGAAGATGATTATCTACATAGAAAAGGCTATTTAAATGTAATGATAGAGGCATTTAATGACCTTCCAATAGACTATCTCACATTATATGACCATAAAGACAAATATTTCTTCAAACAGTACGAGAACTTAAAATCAAAGGTGTTTCATACAAAATCTACACATTGGAGGACTACTCCTTCTACTACTAATACATATGCAATGAGATATAAGACTTTGAAAAGAGATATGGAAATACATAGAAAATATTCATTAAATAGAAGAATTTCTAGTGACCATGAAAAGTTTTTAGAACTTACAGAGAAAGGATATATTTTAGTATCACCAATACCCGGATGGTCTACACATTGTGAACCAAAATATGCATCGCCTTGTATTGATTGGGATACAATTTAAAATAAATGCCACAAAAATGTGGCATTTGAAAAATTAAGGCTTACCAAGATTTTTTGATTGGTCTGGATATAGTTTAGGTATTTGGGTTGCTACCTCATGTACAACATTATGTACTCTTCCTTTTGTATCGCCTTGAAATCCTTTTGTAGCTCCTTTAATGGGCTTTGCATTACCAACATTTTGTTCAGTTTTTATTCTTTCTTCAATTCTTGGAGAAGAAGAATCTATAACTTTTTCTTTTAGGCTAGTTAATTGTGGTGGTATTTTTCCTTCAGAAGGTGGAGTTGGAACCTCACCTTTTGGGCCTATTCTACCTGATCGATCAACCATAAATTCCTCCGCTTGTAAAGATGCTGTTAATACCAGGGGGCTTATATTTTTATATAGAAATTGTTAAATTTATACAAGTTATTGTTAAATTTCTTTTCGAAGTTTTTCTTCTGCAACTTCTTTAGTTTTTTTTGTTGTAGGTGTTTTTGGTGCTTCTGTTGATATTTTGTCTCTTCTAACTGTACTTGCAACGAAATTTCGAAGGTCTGCAACGGGATCTTCATCTTTTGGTATATTTGTTGGTTTGATATTTATTTCTCCCATCATGCCCTCCCGATTGGTTAAAGGACCGTCCTTAACATTATTATCTCAAAATTTATATTAAATTGCAATAATGCTTAAAATTTTAATTACGATAATTACATGATTAACCCAATAATTATCAGTTAATTACAACAAATGAAAAAAGTTAATAAAATTAATAATTTTCTTGAAAATGAAAGGTTTTGTTAAGAATAGATTAATAAAATATAAGAATTATGCTTTTAAATTGGTATGCATTTAAACTGATATAGATACTGGTGCTTTTTAGTCATTTGCGATAAATAATATTGAGTTATATACATTAAAGAAGCTGTAGATATACCTAAAATGGCTTCTACCTTTAGTTTATATTTAACAATATACTTGGCATAAATAAGGAAAAGGAAAATAGCCGTTGTCCCATGAATATATGGATGTTTGTTAAACGGATTGACAAATTGAACTATAGAATGAAGTAATACTGTTTCTAGTGGAACAAGTAATAAAGAGAGGCCTACTGCTTGGAAAAAGTTTCTAGCAAAATATTTTATTTTGATTCTAGAAAACGTTTTTTTAACTTCATCATCATATTTTTTTTCTTCCATAAATTTTGTTATAAAACTTAGATCGTCTTCTGATAAAATTACTGTTTTTTTATCTTTTGCCTTTAAGGGTTTTGTGCCATTGGCTTTAAGACATTCATAATGCGCCTTAATATGAATAAATCCATC
This sequence comes from uncultured bacterium, assembly GCA_964448255.1. Classification (GTDB taxonomy): domain Bacteria; phylum Chlamydiota; class Chlamydiia; order Chlamydiales; family SM23-39; genus CAYUWE01. The sequence goes on from CAYUWE010000047.1 coordinate 4,171, forward strand.
TTGTATTGTGTTTAAAATATTTACCCACCAACTTGGGTGATTTAAATCAACAGCTGAAGGATTGTCTTTACAAAAATCACAATTATGAAAAAAACGTCTTATATCATATGAAAGTTCAAAACCTAGTTTTGATGATTCTACACGCATAATAAAGTAAATTTTTAAAAAATTATTTGCGATAATATGATAACGAATAGTTTTGTAAAATATAAAGGACAAAAGTTGTTTAAAATTATTATTGATAATTTTTTCTCATAAAAGAGAAGTTTCTCTTCAAATTCTATTAGATTTTTGGTAAATTTCTTTAAAAAATACTTTTTTGGTTATGAAAAATTTATTTATTTCTTTTTTATGTTTTTTGGCGAGATGTATTTTATCTTTGCGATACAAGGTGAAGGTTGTAGGGAAAAGTAATATTAAGAAAAAAAAGGGGGTATTGGTATTACCTAATCACCCTGCTAATATTGACCCTGTATTAATTACTCTACTATTATGGCCAAAATTGCATCTGCATGCTCTTGTAGTAGAATACATGTATATGCAAAAAGGCCTTCAATTTTTTCTAAATCTTGTAAAAGCTATACCTATTCCAAATCTCGAGTCTTCAACAAATGAATTGAAGATAAAAAAAGCTGAAGAAGTAATAGAAAAAATGATTAAAGGATTGAATAATGGGGAAAATTATCTTTTATATCCTTCAGGAAGGTTAAAACATACAGGGAAAGAGATAGTAGGCGGAGCTTCAGCAACGCAATATATTTTACAACAATGTAAAGATATTAATGTTGTTCTTGTTAGAACAACGGGTCTATGGGGAAGTAGTTTTTCCAGAGCTTATGAAGGGAAATCCCCAGATTTTAAAAAGAATATTTTAAGGAATATTAAAAAGATACTTTCTTGTTTTATCTTTTTCATGCCAAGAAGAAGGGTTTTAGTTGAAATTGAAGAAGCACCGGAAGATTTTTGTTATGATGGTTCTAGATTAGAAGTAAATAGGTATTTGGAGAATTGGTATAACCATTATCAATCTGATGGAAAGATCTATGAAGTAGAGCCTTTATATAGAGTGTCATATAGTTGTTTTAAAGAGGATTTGTTAGAACCGTTTTCTCATGAAAAGAAAAAAACATATGTGGAGAGAGAATTTTCCTCAGAAATAGAAAAAGAAGTTTATCAAGAGCTATTACGTATACATCCAGATGTAGAAATAACGCCAAGTAAAGGTCTTGCTATAGACCTTGGAATGGATTCATTAGATATTTCTGAGATAATAAATTTTTTAACTACTAATTATGACGTTACAAATGTCCATCCAGAAGATCTTCAAACTGTACAAGATGTTTTAGAATTTGCGGAAGGGAAGAAAAAAACTTCAAATGAAGTAAAACAAGAATCGACATTTACTTGGCCAGAAGAAGTAAAAAGACTTCCACCAGAATTACCAATGGGAAAGACTATTCAAGAATCCTTTTTACTTATGTGTGATAGGATGAAATCTTCTTATTCTTGCGCTGATGATGTAGTAGGGCCTTTGACTTATAAAAAGTTAAAATTATCTGTTTTGGCACTATCTAGAAAAATTAAAGAGATGAAAGGGGATAATATAGCTGTACTTTTGCCTGCTTCTGCAGCAGCATATGTTATTATTTTGGCCATACAATTAGCAGGGAAAGTTCCAGTAATGCTTAACTGGACTTTGGGCCCTAGATTTTTAAACCATATGATGCAGATAACAAATGCTAAAACGGTTATTAGTTCATGGCGGTTTTTAGAAAGATTATCAAATGTAGAGTTTGGGCATTTGATAAAGAAAATGGTTTTAATAGAAGATGTAAAAAAGAAAATTTCAACGAAAGATAAAGCTAAAGCATTTTTACTTTCTCTAAAAAGTGCTAAAAAGCTTTTAAAAGCTCTAAAATTAGATAAAACAAATGAAAATGACCCTGCTGTAATATTATTTACAAGCGGTACTGAAGCTAATCCAAAAGGAGTTCCTCTTAGCCATAAGAATATATTATCAAATCAAAGATCAGCTATGCAATGTGCGGAATTAAGAGCAAGCGATGTTATATATGGTATTTTACCGCCGTTTCATTCCTTTGGGTTTTCCCTAGATGGTCTTTTCCCAATTTTAGCGGGTATGAGAATAGCATTTTATCCAGACCCTACTGACAGCTCAGCTTTAGCAGAAGGAATAGATAGATGGAAAGTAACATTTTTTTGTTCTGCTCCAAGCTTTTTAAAAGGACTTTTAAGTGTAGGCACAAAAGATCAGCTTAAAACTGTTAGATATTTTGTTGCTGGAGCTGAAAAAACACCAAAAGAACTATACGAAAGGGTGAAAAAATTAGGGGAAGATAAAAAGTTATTAGAAGGATATGGAATTACTGAATGTTCTCCAGTTATTACATTAATGAGACCAAATAAGATCCCAAAAGGTGTTGGAGAGTTAATACCTGGAATAGAATTTTGTACGGTAGATCCAGAAACGCATAAGTTATTGAAAGAAGGAAAAGAGGGGGAAATTTGTGTAAGAGGAGATAATGTATTTCAAGGGTATTTAGATAAAAGAAAATCTCCTTTTTTAACTATAGATGGAAAACAGTGGTATGCTACAGGAGATTTAGGATATCGCGATAATAAAGGAAATATCATTCTATCTGGTAGGTTGAAAAGATTTGCTAAGATAGGTGGAGAAATGGTTAGTTTAACGGGATTAGAAGAAATAATATCACACGATCTGTATATAAAAGGAAAAGGTAGTGATGAAGCACCACAGATTGCAGTTTGTGCTAAAGAAACTGGTGTTGACAAATCATTAATAATTGTTTTTTCAACTATTTCTATTGATAAAAATGAAATTAATAATATGTTAAAAGCTTCTGGTTTTTCTAGGCTTGTAAAAGTATCTGAGGTAAGGATGTTAGATGAGATACCTCTTATGGGAACTGGAAAAATAGATTATCGTTTTTTACAAAAATTGATTGACGAATGAAATTATATAATACTCAGACAAGACAAAAAGAAGAAATAAAGGGTGAAACCCTTCGTATATATACATGTGGACCCACGGTATATGACTATGCCCATATAGGTAATTTTAGAACGTATGTATTTGAGGATTTGTTAAGAAGGACTCTTAAGTATTTTGGGTTTAAAGTTATTCAGGTGATGAATATTACCGATGTTGATG
>CAYUWE010000048.1:0-6101 GCA_964448255.1 uncultured bacterium
ATACTCGCCGTCGCCTGATACAGATTTAAAAGTTATATCTAAGTCGTCGCTAGAGGGTGCGGAATAATTGCCATTAAACATGTTGTAAAATCCGTCATGAAAAGCAAAATAATAATTGAATACAATTTTACTTCGCAACAAGTCCACTAGACGAGGAAAGAAATAATCAAAATCAGTTGAGTTATATGTAAAATCCAAATCAGAAACAAAAAGTCCGAACGGATATTGTCTTGTCATTTCGCCGTCGTCTGTAAGTTGTACTACATAATGAATTGAATCGGTTGAGGAAGCTGTTAAATTTACCTGATAGTTCCAAGTGTTTGCCATTTGGTCTAAGTCTATGTTGTGATAACTACCATTAAGCAAATCGCCGTTTGAGTTGTACTGTTTAATATTGAAGTTTAGATTGCTAAGCGTTGAGGATGTGGGATATATAAATCCGAATGTGAAAAGGCTTGAGGTCGTGCCTATCGGCAAAGTTAGTGCCGTGTCAAAGACTGGTGATTTAATTTTAATATCGTAATCATCATAATAATCAAAATTAAAATACCAATCGTCGGGGTAGCCCTCTATAATTTCTAGTCCGCTCAAAGTTATATAATCCATTAAATTATCATAGTCCACGCAGTCGCCTGATTGACTGGATATTTCTCTTGCAATAAGCCTGTGGTTTGAGGCTTCATGATAAAACTGCCCTGAAAATTCATTATCTACACAATCAACATTATAGGTAATGTTGTCATAGCCTAAACAGTCATTCGTAAATCCGATTCTGTTTTGCCCCACTATCGGACAAGTACCCGTTACGGTAATATAACTGTCATTTATGGCAGGACTGCCCGAGTCGTGGCTGGTAATATCAAACGGAATAACTATCGGATCAGAACTGAAAACCTTAAAATGAATATCCGTTGATTCGCCACTCGTATATCTGGTAGCCCCTTTATAATAGTATGCTTGTCCGTTTGGGTAGTTTTCACTTGTTCCTAGATAATTTGAATTGTTATACATGGTTCGGAGTAATGAACTGCTTTCGTTGTCGCCATTATCCGAACTATTTAAAAGAACAAAATAACTTGTGCTACTGGCAACAGAAACGGGCGTATCAAAAGTAAAATATGCCCATTTGTAATACAATCCATTTTCAGCTCCGCCCTCATTACTGGCATGGCAATTTGCGTCTTGATTTATCATTTCATTTAATTCGCTTGCGGAAAATTCTTTTGAGGCTAGAGGCGTTTGACATCCTGAATACCAGCCATTAGTCGCAGAATTGCACAAAGTCAAAGTTTTCGGCTTTGTAAAATTTCCTAGACGACAAAGTTTAAAAGCAACTGTGCTTAGTGCTTCCGTGTTAGCCGTGGTTAAAAATTTTTGTCCGTGTCCTGTTTCGTTGTTATATCTGATAAACCAAGTGTACCAATTTGAAGCAGGGGCAAATTGAACAATATCTCCTGTCGGATTCTGCTCTGCTTTAGTCGTTTGAATAAATAATAGTGATGTAAATATAGATATTACTAACATCAACATTATTTCGTATTTTGTAAGTGTCAGTTTCATAATTTAATATTCGTTATGTCTTGTAGCGGGGGCTTAGGCTTTTGATGGCCAGCCCCCGCAAGACAACATCTATTTCATGAACCTGCGAGACAATTTCCAGACGAAGCCGATTGAAAAGATAATCACACCAACGATAACGATGTTTGCGATGTTAGCGGTTATTACACCAGTAACATTTTCTTTCATCGTATCTACTACCATGCCAGTACTTGATGCGACATCAGGATCCACGGCTGCGAAAGCACTTGACCCAGCCAATAATCCACCTGCAACAGCTAGGCTGAAAGCAGAGATTTTGGCTTTAGTTCCACTTAATAGACCTTTGATTTTGGACATCATAGTCTTTTAGAGTTAAAACTTCTTAATGAATAAAATTAGTATGCCGACCACTGTTCCAATAACCAAACCGAGAACAATCGCTTTAGCAAAGACTTCTGCTATTAACACAAAATTATCTAGGTAGCACGAGTTGTTTAGATTGATAAAATTAGAACACATACTATTTGCCCGTTATTACTTTTAAGAAGATGCTCAAGATAATGAATAAGACGATCGGAAAAACTAGACTTAAGCCAAATCCTGTAAATATATTGTTAATCATTCCTGCCATATATTTAGGATTTAAAAATAAGTATGAGAATAATGATAGTGAGCAAACCAAAAAGAATTGCGAATGAAACCGTAAACAACTGGCTGAAAAAATTTATTAAATCCAGTGCTTTGTTGGTCAAACGAAATACACCCTCTGATTGTTCAACTAAAAATCTCATAGCTATTTTTTGTTAGGAATATAATAATCCGCAAAAGCCCGTTTTCTCTTTTTGTCCACTATGTGATAAGGGAATATATCAATATCTAGGGTTACAGTATCACCCTGTTTACCGATTTTTAGATCCATGTCTGAAACATTTACCTTTATCGGGTAAACACTGCCGACTGGTTCAATAAATAAAGTACGGCTTTGTCCCTCTGTGCCGTCTTTACGGGTAAATTCTCTTACCTCCTCCTTTTTGAGGACGCCTGTTAGCTTAAACATATAGAGTATTTAGCGTTCTTAATGAGTTAAGTTTCGCAAATCGACCTTTATTTATTTTGCGTGTTTTTAGTTTATATAAATGGAGTTACCAAAAATTACGGGAGCATTTTTGTGAAAACAAAAAAATCCCTTTAGTTTAGGGATTTTATAGGGGTAATTTTGGGGTAAATTAAAAGTATTTTTTGTTTACTTTTATTTTACCTTTGCTACCAGTATTGAATTTTAGGAAGTCCTCTTTTTCTTTGTTTTGCTCTCTCACTTTATTATTTATATCTTGGCAGGCTCGGGCGTATTTACGCCAGTTATTTTTTCTGCCTCTGTATTCAAGCTCGTGGAACTCGTCCTCGGCTATTTCAGAATAATAGAAGTCGTCGTCTAAATTGTTTTTATTCGTTATGAATATGTGATGTAGTATTTTATGTGCGTTTGTGGTTTGGCTCTGTTTATTGATTTTTACTTTTACTCCTCTAACATACAAAACACTATTTTTATTATCAAAATATGTTTTATTGCTTTCGTCGTCGCAACTAAAAAAACACTCCTTATCCAGTCTGTCAAAAACTTCGCTATTCACCACCTTAAACGACAATTTAAGTATTTGATTAGAGTATAGTTTGGCAAACAATTTATGATTATCTTTGTCAGAGTGCTTGGCTTTTCTAAGCTTTTTCATGTGTCCATAAATTATCTCTAAATTATTGTAGTAAATCCAAAATTCACGAGATAAAACCGCCTGTTCTTTTATATCAATAAATTTTTCCTCATTAAGATTTTCAAAACTTTCCTCGCTAATAGCCACCGCAGTATCATTAAATATTTTTTGTAAAATATCTTTAGCCAAAGGATTTGTTTTTAAAAAATGTATATACCTATACACAATCACAAATTTTTGAAAACGATTTTGCTCAATAGAAAAAAGCTGGCTAAATTCCAGCATTTTTTCCTTAATTTTTTGTGCAGAAGTTACCATAAGGGTGGTAATGTTTATGTGAGTTAAATTTGGATCTTCTCGAGATCTCTTGAAGTCCTATTTTTTCACAACCACCCTCCAGTAGTTATTTTACGATCACACCATAAAGACCTAGATTTAGGGTTGGTCTCAATTATCCTATTTTTTGGTGTATATTATACACCTTTTTTTGATGTAAAACAAGAAATGGGCATATATATAGTATTAGCCAAAATTTCTCAAAAAAAGTAAAATAGTGTATAATATAACCGAGAAAAATATTAAAGAAAAAGTTATGATAAGATTAGCCACAGCCTTTAGTGGTATAGGTGCCATAGAGCACGCTTTACAGCGTCTTGGTATAAAACACAAGATAATTTTTGCTTCAGATAACGATAAATATGTAAAAGAAACCTACTTTGCAAATCATGATATTAGTGAGGATAGGTGGATAGATTGCGTGCAAGATGTAGACGGCAAAAAATATAAAAATAAAATAGACTTACTTGTCGGTGGTTCTCCTTGTCAGTCTTTCTCTATGGTTGGCAAAAGGGCTGGTTTTAAAGATCCTAGAGGTAATTTATTTTTTGAATTTGCAAGATTAATTGACGAATCAAGACCAAAAGCGTTTATATTTGAAAATGTTAAAGGGCTATTGAGTCATGATAGTGGTAAAACATGGAAAATCATAGAAAAGACATTTGATGAGTTGGGTTATAATTATTATCCAAAAGTTTTAAACGCAAAAGATTATGGCATACCTCAACATAGAGAAAGGTTGTTTGTTGTAGGTTTTAGAAATAAGAGAAAAAAATTTGATTTTCCCGAACCAAAGGAACTAGACTTGACCATGCAAGATTTATTAGACGACAATACTGATTCTAAATATTATTTAGGGGAAAAAGGTAAAAAATTTGTTTCAAGTAAAAAAAACCTTAAAAAGAGATACACCCAAATAAACGGAGAAATTGCTTTGTGTCAAAAAAGAAATCAACAATTTAATTGGCATGGTGATTTTGTTTGTGAACCAACAGGAAAAGTTGACGAAAAATATTTTTTATCTGATAAAGTAGCAGACTATGTAATGGCAACAGGAACAAAGAATTTTTATTCAAAACCTAAAATAGATTTACCTGTTGCACGACCTTTGCTTGCAACAATGGCAAAAATGCACAGAGCAGGGGTTGATAATTATATTTCAAGAGGAGATAGAATAAGAAAATTAACACCTAGAGAATGTTTCCGTTTAATGGGTTTTGACGACACTTTTGAAATTCCTGTCAGCGACACACAAGCATATAAACAAGCTGGTAATAGTATTGTTGTTGATGTCTTAATTGGTATTATAAAAAATATGAAATTGGTAAAATAAAAATAAAATATGAAAGAGGTAAAAAATATAATTAGTTTAAATGGGAAAAATTTTACAGTTCTTGACGAGATAAATAATATAGGTGTAGTAGATTCTTTTGTAAAAGTGAATAAAATAGGCAGAGGTTCAGGAGAGGCTAGATTGTATGTTGGTTCACAAAAAAACGGCATTGATTATACTACTTTTTTTGATGGTTTTACCCATAAATGTTTTTTTGTTAAAAAAGATTTTGAGGATTATCTAAACGATGCAAAATTTGAGTATGAAGAACAAGAGCAAGGATACAAAAAAGATATTTCAGAAAATTGGCCTAAATATGTAGAAGAACTAAAAGATATAAATGATATTGAATATTTTGATTTAGAAAATGCGACTGGCGACAAAGACGCTAGTCGTTTTTATATAAGATCTTACGACAATATTTTTAGAGATTTTTTTAGAAAAATAGCCTTACCAACAATTACCTACATTTCAATACTTAAATTAAAAGAGGAAAGTGAAAATGAAATTTATTATTATTTTAAACCTACTTTAGATTATTTTTATAATCCTTTTTATCATCCAGCAAAAATAAGAGAAGAAGAAGAAAATATTAAGAAAGATAAAAAATTAAAACAAACTCAAAAAGACCAAATCGTAAAAGCTAGAATAGGACAGGGTGAATATAGAAAAAAGTTATTAGAAGAATCAACAGAATGTATAATAACCAAAGTCAATGATGAAAGAATTTTAATCGCTAGCCACATCAAACCATGGAGCGTGTGCGATGATGTAGAGCGAACAGATCATAACAACGGGCTTTTACTAACCCCAACTTACGATAGATTATTTGACCAAGGGTTTATTTCTTTTAAAAATGACGGAGCAATCATAATATCTCCATACATATCACCTCTAAATATCAAGAAGTTAAGTTTGGCACCAAACAGAAAGTATGTATTACCTGAAAGTGAAAAGAGGAAAGAATATTTAGAATATCATAGAGCTAATATATTTAAAAAGTAAAATATGTCTAAAGATGAAGAAAAAGACTTAAAAAATAGAGATCTTTCCATTACTAAAACATGTGATACATGTGGAAAACAATATCACCCTAGAAAAAATGGTTATCAAACTACTAGTAGATTTTGTTCTGCTGTTTGTGCAAGAAAAGGAAGGAATAAACCTTTATAAAATAAATGGCT
>CAYUWE010000048.1:6111-7348 GCA_964448255.1 uncultured bacterium
AAAAGAAGCCGTCCTAATTTTTAAAAAATAAAGGAATGGCTTTTAATCTATCAATTAAAGACTTAAAAGAATACATTGATCTTTATAGTATTGAAACTGTTTTGTTTCAAATTATCACTCCGATTATCCAAAAAAAGGGCTATATTTCTTTTGATCACTTCTATCAAATTTGCATGTGGAAGACGGGGAGACAAAAAAATAGATACTTAAAAAATAAAGATAATGTTGAGAGCATAACAAGACAGGCGTTAGCTGAAAAAGACGAGCATAAACAAATGGAAATTTTATGTACTCTAAACGGGGTATCAGTACCAGTCGCCTCTGCTCTGCTTACTGTTAGCAACCCCTCTAAATACGGCATTATTGATATTAGGTGTTTGGAGATGTTAAAAAAACTAGGCAAAAATATATCCAAATATCCCAGTATTAAAACATGGATTGAGTATTTAAAAACAATCAGAGAAATGGCTAAGATAAACAATGTATCACCGAGAGAGATTGACATGGCTTTATTTGCCATACACAGAGAATATTTGCAAAGTAATAATTATAGATCCTTATATAAAAAATATTTAAAAAAATAATCAATATGGGTTTAAAGAATGTTTGGTCTTTGAATGTGGACGAGTTATTAGTAGCTGACAAATTTAAAAATAAACTTTCTAAAAAAGATTTTGAAATTTTATTTCCTTTAAATTCGCAAATGAAAGATGTTGATTTGGTTCTATTAAACCTAAAAAATAATAAAATCAAAAGCATACAGGTTAAAGGAAGTAGAACTTATGAGCCTAGAAAAACCGAAGTACAAAGATATGGCGAGGGCGGGGCGGCGTGGTTCAGAATACACGAAAACTCAATATTTGACACAACCAATAAAGTAGATTATTATATTTTCGTTTTACACAGTCTAGTAAATGGTGAAATAAAAAAAGAAATCAAAGTTGATTATCTTATTATGCCTATAAAGGATTTTATAGGCTACTGTAAAGCTAAAATTTGCCGTAAAGGTGGTTATTACCATTTTATAATATGGATTGACCCGAAAAGTAAAAGAAGTTTTGATTTTAGAGAAAACAAAAACAATCCGTACGAATTGTCCAAGTATATAAATAATTGGGATGTCTTTACAAAATAAATTTAGCTCAACACAGCTAAAACGGTTCTAAAGTCGTCCCTGTACGGGAGCAAAAAAATACTCTCAGCTTTAACTGAGGGTATTTAATTTGGCTAAAGAAAA
>CAYUWE010000049.1:0-7315 GCA_964448255.1 uncultured bacterium
AATGTTTCTGAAAAGCAAATTATGCAAGCTTTAAATGATATGGCTTCTAATTTGAAAAAGTCAGGATTGCCAGATGAAGATGTTATTAATTGCATAGAAACAGCGAAATATATCCCAGATACCCATTCAATTTTATTTACTGGTACTCCTTCAGCATTAAAAGAAGTAACTAATCTTTTAAATAATTTAGATTCAGAATTAACAGCAAAAGGTGAATTGTCTTCAAAGAACAATCAATTTATAACTTATAAACCTCACTACCAAACTGGGGAATATATTGAAAATGCAGTAAAACAAATTGCAAATAATTTAGAAGAATCAAAATTAGCTGACCCAGAATTTATAAAAACTATTAAATCAATGAAATGGGTACCTGCAAATAATAGCATATTATTCACAGGAAATAGCGCTTCTATCAAAAAAGTTGAAGACTTACTAAAAACAATAGATGTAGCAAAAGATAAGCAATATCCTGCAGAATCTAAAGGATTTTTCCTCTACCAACCACAATCATTATCAAAAGAACAAGTAGAAAAATTTTTATCTGATATGTCATCACACCTCTCAGAATCTGGGTTGTCTGAAAAACCATTAATCGAAGTTATAAAAAGTGCTAAATGGATATCAAATTCTAATTCTTTCATGTTTTCTGGTAATGAATATGAAATCAATAGATTAAAAGAAATGCTAAAGAAATATGACACGCCAGAAGAAGAAAAGAAATTAGCAGGAACATCAGGATATTACCTGTATAAGTTAAAATTTGTTTCAGGAAATATCATTGAAGATGACTTAGAAAAATTTGCTAGCAAGCTAAAATCTCAAGGTATACACAACCCTAAATTAATTGAATTAATTGGTAATATAAAATGGGTTAAAGAAACAAATTCACTGCTTCTTTCAGGAAGCCCTTCAGCTATCGAAGAAGCAAAAAAATTAATCGCGGAATATGATGTTCAAAGAGTGGATTCTTCACCATTACATGGAAACTTTTTCATGTATCAACCGCAACATACTTCAGCCACGCATATTCAAGAATCCCTAAAAGAAGTAGCAGAGAATCTATCTAAATCTGATTTAAAAGATCCAGGACTGTTAAATGCTATAAAATCAATGAAATATGTAAAGACCTCTCATTCTTTGGTATTTACAGGCAATAAAGAATCATTAGACAAATTAAAAGGAATAATAAATTCAATAGACTATCAAGGTGCAGAAGGGACAAGTAAGCTCGGAAAATCCACAGTTTTTGTTTATAAAATTCAACATGCAGCGCCACAGCAACTGATAAATTCACTAAAATCTATTGCTTCAGATTTAGAAAGAACAGGTACTGCTGATAAACCTTTTCTTTCAGCTATTGACACCCTGAAATATGATAAAAACACACATTCATTAATTTTTACTGGAACACCTTTAGCTTTAGAAAAAGTTAAACCTCTTGCAGAGAAATTTGATATTCCATCAACTATACCAAAAGGTGAGGCTCCATCAGAATTCTTTGTATATAAACCACAATTTTTAACAGGGCCTTCATTAGAAAATATACTGCATGACTTTGCTGATCATTTAAAAATCACTGGTTTTGCAAATGAAAATCTTTTCCATTCCATAGAATCTATGAAATGGGTAGAAAATACTAATTCATTAATATTTTCTGGTGACCCTAAATCAATTGAAGAAATTAAACGCTTACTCCAAACATTTGATGTACCTGGAAAAGATGCTCTTGCAGCAGATGATCTAAAAGGAGCTATCCAACCTATTGATAAAACAAGCTTCTTAGTATACAAATTGCAATATCACAAAGGGGATGAGATACAATCTGCCCTAAAGCAAATTGGACAAGATTTAATAAAAAGCAAAGCTCAAGTTCAAGAATCTTTATTAAACTCAATCAATTCTATTCAGTGGATACAAGTAACAAATTCTTTGCTCTGCTCTGGCGATCAAGAAACCATGACAAGACTAAAAGAGCTTATCAAGAATTTGGACATCCCACTTAAACAAGTATTTATTGAAATATTAGTTATTGAAACAAACTTTAACAATCTACTTAGCTTTGGCTTAAATTGGGGAAGTAAATTTAAATATAGAAATAAATTTGCTTCAAGCACAGGAAATTTCCCACCAGACGCAACAACCGCCCCTGCTGGTGGAACTTTTGGACAAAATTTAAATCTAATTAGCCCTTCAAGGGTCCCTCAAGGAACAGATATTCCTTTTGAAAAGCAATTTGATCTTGGAATTATCGGTGATATAATAATGCATAAGGGGAAATCCTTTTTATCATTAGGGTCACTGCTTCAAGCTCTACAAACAGATTCAGAATCTTCAATAGTGATGACTCCAAAAATAATTACTCAAGATAGCAAAACTTCAACAATCTTTTTTGGAAGAAATATACCTTATGTAGGATCGCAAACATCGAACCAAGGTGGCACTAATACATTAACCACACAAAACTTGGAATATAGAGATATTGGAATGAACCTAATCCTAACGCCAGTATTGGGAAATACAGATACTGTTACATTAAATATTAATCTCGAAAAATCCGCTGTAGCAACAAACGCTGCTGGCGATCCTGTTACTGCACCATCCTCTGGAACCGTTAGTGGTATAACAACATCTAAAACAACAATGGCTACAACGGTACATATACCAAATAAAAGCTTCTTAGTATTAAGTGGTATGGTAACAGATCAAAAAACAAGAGATAAAGCAGGCATACCTTGTTTAGGAGGTATTCCTTTTATTGGCGCAGCGTTCTCGTTAGCTGACAGAAACCAACAAAAAGATAATCTTGTAATCTTCATAAGACCACATATTATTAACTCATACAAAGATATGGTTAACTTAACAAATTCTCAAGAAGACTTCTTTAGAGAAAATACTGGAACTCCAGCATTAGAAAGTGATTATGAAGATGCAACAGAACTACTAAAAGCTGTCGACGTAGAAGATGAATAAAATCTATATACTTTTTATTTTTTTTAGTTTTTTATCAAGTTGCTACCACGTACCAAATCAAATTGAACCTAAATTAAACTATTCAATTGAAGAAAACCGATTTATCAATGATTTAGCTTCAGCTTTTCCTCCACTATCTCCTGATGAAAAGCTAAATGACTGGGGAAAAGAATATTATATTGCTAGATCATTTGCGCATGAACTTGATCTTTATAGAGCAATAACATCTTTTAAAAGAGCGGAAATACTCCTTATGGAAGATGAAACATATAGAAGAATGGAAATTCAATATGACATCATTTTATGTTACTACTTAGCTAAAAGATATGATGACGCTATAGAAGCATTTGAAAAAAGCTTACTTCTTAATGCTGATAAAAGTTTTCCAACATTTCATGATTTATTAGTAATATTATATGAAAGCTATAAAGAAATTAAAGATAGCGAAAAAGTTCAAAGAATAGTCGAGCTATTAGAAAAATCTTACCCTATAACAGCAAATAATATTAACCTTTCTTGCTCTCTTGTGGAAGGAGATATATATCAAGCAAAAAAATTTATAAAAACTAGTTCTCATAATAATTACATCTCAGAATCAATAAACATTTATAACCAAGAAAAAAAATCTATTCGCCAAGCTCAAATATTTAATGCAATACTCCCAGGAAGTGGTTATCTCTATATTGGACAAAAAAAATCTGCATTAACATCTTTTTTAATAAACTCTCTATTTATTGCTTCGGCATATCAATTTTTTCGTAGTGGATATATTGCAGCTGGAGTTATCACAACGAGTTTTGAAATGGGATGGTATTTTGGTGGGATATACGGCGCTGGTGAACAAGCAAAATACTATAATGAAAAAAAATATGAACAACATGTAGGAAATATGATGAATAGACAAGGGCTATTCCCTGTGTTTATGATTCAACATACATTCTAATGAGAAAAATTATTTTTTGTTTATTAATTATACCTTCTATTACCTTTGCAAAATGTACAATCGATCCATGGGGAAAAGATGCTATTATAGAAACAAAAAAATATGAGAAAAAAGAAATTTTTCCTCCAACATCTTTTCTTACTAAATTAGCTAATTATGCCATTTTATTTAGACAAAATGTTCTAACAAAAATTGATGGGCCAAGATCTAATTTTCGTCCTACTAGCTCAAAATATATGCAACTAGCAATGAAACGATATGGGTTTTTTAGAGGTTTTATAATGGGCTGCGATAGATTAATGAGAGAAAATAATGATAAATGGATATATCAAAGCATTTCAATAGATGGGGCATCATATAACTATGACCCCGCAGTAACTAATAAATTCTATCGCTAAGTATTTTTATGTAATATTTCTTCTGCCCTTATACATGCACTCCATGTAGAAAGCTGAGGTTTAGTTTCATCTTTTAAAAAGAGATTATCTTTCCCTAATTTATCAACAATCCCCGCTCTATATAATATTTTCCATGCTTCTTCAGTTAACCCACTAATAATAAGATGGCGATTTTTGGCTTCTAAATAATCATGCAAATGCAATAAAGAATAACACATAGTAGCATCGATATAATGTACAGAATTAAACCTTAATATAATTACTTTTACATAAGGATCATCTGCAATTTTTTCTAAAGCTGTTTGCAATAAATCTACAACTCCAAAAAATAATTCTCTTCCAATTCCTATTATTCTAATATTTCTTTTAACATGACTTTTCTTTGGAACAATAGTTAACCTACCTGATGTATTAAATGCATATTCTACAAGGTATGGGTCTGCCACTTTCCTTAAATATGAAGCAATAGAAATTACAATACCTATAAAAAAAGCAATATCTAAGCTAAATATCAAACATGAAAGCATTGTTAATGCAAATACAACCCTATCTCCCCTTGTAGCTTTAAAACATAGTTTAACCTCACTAAAACGAATAAGTGTCGGCGCTAATAAAAACAATATCGCAGCTAATCCAACAAGAGGAATATGTCTAATCCATCTCCAACAAAAAAATGTTAAAATACCTACAAAGATCCCACTAAGAACAGCTGCAAATCTAGTTTTTGCTTTATTAAAAAAACAAAACCTACTTCTAGAAATACTTCCAGAAGATGGCATTGCTCCAAATAAAAATGATAAAAACGTATTTGCTAATCCAACAGAAAAAATCTCTTGATTAGCATTATCCTGTTTTTTTCCCTTGTATAGATAAATTCCTAGAAACAGAAAACACCTCTAAAATAGAAAGTAAAGATATTGCTAACGCCGCTGGAAATACTTTATTAAGTAATTTCATATCAAAAAAAGGAAGGATAAAGTTAAAAGAAGGAGCCTTTAACAAGCTAAAATCTTTTATCGTAGGTATTTTTAAACTGCTTGAAAAAAAGAAATGATTACATACAAATGCTATAACACTGATAATGATAAGCATAAATAAAGAATCTGGAAGCCTTTTAAAAAACCTTTTCAAAGTGATAAGTATGCTTATAGCTATACATCCAAGAATAACTGTTGCCCAATTAGTCTCTTGCAGATGAACAAATAAATACCATGCTTTAAGTATTACTGATATTTCATGCCCACCATGTTTTATCCCAAAAAAATAGTAAGCTTGATTTACTATTATCGCTATTATCACTCCAGCAAAATATCCTAATATCACCGAGCGGCTAACAAATTGTAATAGCCTTCCCAACCTTGAAAAAGCAGCAATAAGTTGTAATATCCCTATTATCAAAACTATCTGACATAAAATATGCAAAGTTACAGATAATATTTCTGCTTCGTTAACAACATTTGGATAATATGTAGATAGTATATCAACAATAGTTGACTGAAGTAATATAGCTACCCCTGTTGTCGGGCCAGATATAAAATATGGGCATGAGCCAAAAAATCCTGTTATCATAACACCAAATATCGCTGAAAAAAGACCGGCACTAGGCGGAAGGCCTGCAAGCAAAGAATATGCAATAGATTGTGGTATTGCTAAAAGAGAAACAGAAATAGCTGCAAATAAATCATCTTTAAACGAACGAAATCTATATACTTTTATATCTTTCCAAAATGGAATAAAAGATATGTCACTTTGCCAAACTTTTTTCGAAAAAAAAGCCTTTTTCACATATCAATCTGCCTTTTTTTCTTTATAAAAAGAAAAAAGCAATAAAGTAAATTATCTTCTTTATAGTGGTTGAAGATGTTTTTTCTTTTTCCCTTTTATTTCTACTTTTATAGGGACACCAGCAAACCCAAACGCTTCTTTTAATTGATTAATCAAATATTTCAAATACGTTCCTGTTAAGAGATTTGGGTAGTTTACAAAAAATACAAATCTAGGAGGAGTAATATCTATTTGTGTAGCATAATAAAGACGCAGTCTTTTCCCCTGTATCATTGGAGGGTGATATTTTTGCATTGCTAAAATAAGCACTTTATTTAACTCGTGTGTATTTATTTTTCTTTTAAAATGATTAAATACTTCATCAACATGATCAAAGATTTTGTCTACGTTTCTTTTTGTTTTCGCCGAAATAAATACTATTGGATAATTTTTAAATGAAGGGAAATTTTCTTTTACCATTTTCCTATAGTGTTCCATGCGGTAATCTTTTATCAAATCCCATTTATTAAATAGGAAAATACACCCTTTTCCTTTTTCCTCTATAAAAGAAATAATACGCTTATCTTGCATCGTCATTCCTTCAACAACATCCAAAAGGAATATACATATATCTGCTTTTTCAATAGCATTTTGCGTTCTTATAGATGCAAATTTCTCTATCGTCGTATTTTCTTTTCTTTTTCTTCTAATACCTGCTGTATCTATCAGTTGATAAGCCTTATTATTCTTTGCTGTATAAATAGCATCGATACTATCTCTTGTTGTACCAGCAATAGAACTGACAATAGACCTTTCTTCATTAAGAAGAGAATTTAACAGTGTAGATTTCCCAACATTAGTACGCCCAATCAATGCAAGTTTTGGAATATCTTTTTCTATAGGTTCTTGCGTAATATATTCTACTTTTGTAAATGCATTTTCTAATAATTCAAAAATATTATACCCATGAATCGCTGATATACCGAGAACATCTTTTACCCCTAAAGAATAAAAAGGATAAGTTAGATCTATTTGATTTATTTCATCAATTTTATTGACTGCTAAAATAATTTTTTTGTTTTTTTTCAAAAGTGATCTTGCAATCTCTTTATCTAATTGAGTTGGACCTATTTGCCCATCTACTACTAAAATAATAATATCTGCTTGTTTAATTGCTATTTGGGACTGGAGTCTAATTTTTTTATCTATATCAAATTTTTGATTTGCTTCTAACCCA
>CAYUWE010000050.1:0-7159 GCA_964448255.1 uncultured bacterium
TCAATTAAGTACTTTTCATCATTTTCATTAATTTTTTTTCTCGAAAGAAAAAATGAAGATATTTTCTCCAATAATAATCTATCAATATACTTTTTTAGTATTTCTCGGATATAAGTAGATAAAGCATTATTTCTACTTAGTATAAACTTTGCGAAAAGATTATTGGGAACACCCGATGGATTATGAACAACTGTATCAACAATATCATATGACTCTTCAACTCGCAAGAATTCGAATATATCTTTTAGTCCATCTTTCACATCTTCTATAAAGTCTTCAAATATGATAATTTTAACTTCAGTAAAAGATTCTTTATATGCCTTAACTTGGTTATAATACAAACCAGCTTTCTTGTATGCCCAAATAAAATCATAATTATTCTTTATCCTATTTTCCTCTTCTTGTAACGCTTCTTTAAAACTCTTCTTCTCTCTACTATCACGAACCAAATAGTTATATGCAGAATATGCTCTTTTAACAGGATCGCGAAGAATAATGATGATAGGTATATCACCTAAATTATTTTTTATTTCAGATGGTGTATTTTTGTAAAAATAAAGATAATCTGGACTTGCCTCACCCACTCTTTGATTTTTGATATTACTAAAAAGACTTTCATAATTTTCAATTGTCTTTATTGAATAATAATCAACTGAACTATCGCCAGTCCCATTATGAGGAAATTTTAAGTTTTTTGAACTGAAGTATTTGGGTTCTTTTAAATCTGGAAATGATATTTGCGGGTGCATTTTCAAGTAATAGTATAAAGAGGTTGTGCCTGCTTTAGCTGCACCTACAATTAAAAAGTTTGGCAACATTATAAACTATTATTTTAAAGATCTAAAATACTTTTCATATTCATCCACGATTCTCTCCCATGCATAATATTGCATTGCCTTTTTGAAAACCTTTTCTTTTTTTTCGTTATAAACATTATAATTCTTACTGCTTTCTATATCATCTATTGCTTTAGATACTTGATCTTGATCGTTGAAATAACTACCTCCATCACAAACAACCTCTCTATTATAAATATTATCATGGCAAATACAATAATTTCGTGATGCCATTGCTTCTAGTAATGAAGGATTTGTTCCACCAACAGAATGACCATGCAAATAGCTGAATGATTTAGCTCTAATTATCGATAACTCGTCTTTATCATATATCCCTCCTATAAATCTAACTTTTTTGGATTCGTATTTTTTTAGCTCTTTTACGTATTTTGTTTGACTTATATTACCTATGATAATTAGTGGATACTTCTTTTCGGAAACACTATATCCCTTTATAATTAAATCAACATTGTTTTCTGGCTCAAGTCTACTTACAACTAAGTGATAATGCTCACTCTTAAGATCATATTTATCCAATACATTTTCAATAGACGTACTTGAATCATTTATATAATTATTCTTATATGCGCCATATTCTATTACTTTGACATTTTCACAGCGCTTAAAAATATTCTCAAATAAGCGACTAATACCTTTGGAATCACATACTATATAGTCACACCATTTAGCTGTACAATAAAACATTGATTTTAAAATCATTTTTACATGGAGCGACCACTTATTTCTATACCAACCGACGCCATCAGGATTTATTACAAACTTTTTTTTAAAAATTTTTGGCAAATAAGCAAAAAAACCAGCGCCAACCCCACAACTATATATAATGTCAGAGCACTTTATTGCGATTATTAGTGAATGCAAGTAGAACAATATAGGTGCATCTGCCTTATTATATCTTGAATAAAGTAATTCTACACCCTTATAGCTTGAAATTCGATCTGTTTTGATTCTTTGATCATTATCGCAAATAACAATAACTTGTATACCTTTATTTTTTAACCCTACTGATACCTCTTCTACGAATGTCTCAAAACCTCCATACTTAGCAGGTATGCCACGACTTCCTATGAATGACACTATCATATTACTTTATCTCAATTAACAATTTTCTTAAAAGCATATATATTTTGATTGATTATCCATTATTTTATTTACTTATTGACATAACCTAATTTTTCTTGCATATCATTAAATGGCATTTTTATATATTCCGGCAAAGTGATATCTGGGTGCTTATTTGATTTTTTTATTGCACTACATGCATATTGACTATATTTAACATCTTCACCAAGATGCATAAATTCAGATATTTTTTTTGTTATGTCTAGTGGATTTTCACAGAATTCCTCATATGATATATGTAAGACTTCGCCTGGATACTGTTGAATAACTTGTAGCCCTTCACGCATCGACACAATCCACTCAACAGCTGCCATTGCTGTTTGGTCATTAAGTGTGCGCAATTCATCGATATTAACAGCAAAATCTTCGTATTTACTTACAATCTGTTCTACTAGATAATTCCACTTTTTACGATCTACACCCCACCAATCATGACATTCTGAACCAACATACTTGCCCAAACGTTCAGACCATTTATTTATAGATGATGATGTATCTATACCATTGCGTGATATGAATATAAATTGTGCATCAGGAAAGATCTCTTTTATAAAAGAAACACGAAAAATAATTTCTGGATATTTATCAACTATTCTTTTAGTATTTGTCATACAAAGATATGCACTATATATCCTATGTGCATGTATTTTCATTTTTTTTGTTACAACGTTTTTGCCTAGGCGATAAGACGCTGATTTTTTTGTATAATTACCATTTAAATCTTCATTTTCATATAATGCATGCCATATAGCCTTTGGTTCGTTTAAATAACCAATTTCTTCATGCATAGATAGTACAATACCAAGGACAGTTGTCCCACTTCGTCCTGTACCCAAAATAAATGTCGGTTTGTTTACCTTGCTTTTTATAGGTATTATTTTTATTATTGATAATAATGAAAACACGAATGGATTAATCCATCGCCCTTTTGTAGTTATTGGCCTACCCTCAAATAACAAGTAACTTATTAATCTAGACCATGTTTTATATGGTCTGGCATAAACATATTTCTTATTTAATTGTGCAAACATATTAATTATAATACAATTAACTCATTTATTCTCACCAGTGGATTTTATTACATCCTTGTAAACATTAATAAGCTTCTTATAGTGAGCATCCTCAGAATATAATTCAATAGACATTTTCTTTGACTCACTTACTTGTTCATTATATTTTTTAATTGACAATGTTTTCGTTTTGTTTATTATATCAATTAAACCATCTACATCTCCTGGCTTGAATATATATCCATTAACATTATTTTTAATTAACTCTGGAATTCCACCGATATCTGAACCAATAACTGGAGTTCCATACGTTAATGATTCTAATACAGTCATTGGGTTATTTTCATACCATTCTGAAGGAACTATTGAATATTTTGCTTTACTAATTATCGATCGTAGTTCTTTGCCACTTTTAAATCCGAGCATATGTATATTATCTAAGTTATACTCAGATATCTTACTTTTAATACTTTCTTCTAATGAGCCTTTGCCAACTATTAACAACTTACTTTCTAGTTTTTTAAACGCATCTATTACAGTATTAATACCTTTTTCTGCATTCAATCTACCGAAGAATAAATAATAATCTTCTTTCTCTTGGCAAGTTTCGATTCTCTGTGAGACAAAATTATATATTTGTTCTGTTGAACCAACCATATCTTGCTTATATTTGCAATGTATCTCGTCAATAAATTTACTTACCATAATAAATTTATCAACATACTTCTGATATGGCATCATAGTATCCCTGAATAATGCTTCTAAAGCAACAACAGCACTTAAAACATAATCTTCACTCTTACATTTATCAAAGATACAATACAAATAATTTCCTTTTGCACATTTTTCGCATGTTTTACCTTTTTTATTTATCATTATTGATATTGGACACAACATTCTATACTCATGAACAGACATAACAACTGGCACATTATATTTTTTAAAAACAGGCAGTATTGAAGATGTTAATTCTCCATATATAATATGCAAGTGCGCTAAATCTGGCCTCTCACTTTCAATAAGCTTTTCTAACTTTTTTGCACTTTCGCGAGAATAAATAAAACGGAATGCATTCTTTATTCTATCAACTATACTAACATTGCTTTTAAAATTAGGCGTTGATACAAAACACTCGTTTTCACCAGCTTCATTATTCTCGTTTTTAGTGCTAAAATATATAACTTCAACGCCTTTCTTTTTCAAAAGTTTACTTGTCTCTAAATAAACTCTATCAGAACCACCCTCAACGTAATGCAAATTATTAACACTTAATATTTTCATTTTATGTTTTTTTTATAAAATTGCTTATATGGCTCGTTTACGATAAATCTGATATAGCTTATGTAAACATTATATAAATTTATCATTAACAATACGACATTTGGGTTATGATAATCTCTTTAATGTGTATGCTTTGAAACAATAATCGCCCTTTTGAAGCAACTTGTTAAATCAAAAGCGGGAACATGACCGGAATGTCCGATAGCATAATGAACTGTAGAACATATTATTATTGTATCAATGATTCACATACACATTTTAACACAGTCTTACTATTTCAACTCAAAGTTGCCTTGTTCGCCATCTATCAGCTGCAATACGTTTATCTTTCATCTTTCTTAATTCTCCTCTACCCTCAACAAGCACAACCAATAAAATAATAAATATCAGCCTAGGGTCTGTTGAAGAACTAAATACAGATATCATAAAATAACTTATAAAGGATATCAACATATACTTATCGAACAGATATAATCGACTAAACCATATCCGCACAATAGTAAAGAATACAATTGCAAAATATGTGAGCATAGGAATCAATCCTCCTTCAAAGAAATACTTCAAATACAAAGAGTCCAAAGATAACATCTTATAATATTGATCTATCCGCTCTATTAAATTCATAGTATTCACTCGTCCATATCCGAACCAATACTCTCCACTCTCAATCAAATGTATTAAATGGTTGTACTGTAAACTTCTAGCCCTTAAACTTGAATCAGTCTCATATGTTTCGCCAGTATTTGCTATAGCATTTACGATATCAAATATATTAGCAAAATTACTAATCATGCCAATACTAAGCAGCAAAAAAAAGAAACCGAGCAAATATTTAAGAATGTAATTGTTTTTTTCATTATCCATATAGTAAAGTGCAAAAACAAAAAAAATTAAAATAAAAAAAACAAATAATGATGTCCTAGAATATGTATAATATAACAAGATAGGTGACATCAAAACATTGAATATATTAAGATGTCTTTTAAAATCTGACAAAACATTTTCATAATATAGATACAAACATGTCGGATATATAAGAACAATTGAAAAACCAAACCCAAGTGGACTTCCTATAACACTACTCACCCTATAATTAGAACCCTTATATGCTTCGTATTTATAATTCTCAGATACTTCTGAAAGCAATCCAAGCATTTGAAGTATATTCTTTTGAAACATCAGCTCTACAAATGCTGTCATCAATAATATACTAAGATAAAGAGATAAAGAGTACATGAGAATAATAGTCCCACTATTCTTTCTCATGACCCATACAACAAACGATACTATATATAACAAACCAATAGTCTGAAAAAAATCGTCGACCAAATATAGCACATATTGATTTGCTTCAACATCTGACAATACTGAGCTAAGAAGCTGAAATATAAATATTAACAAAAAACCGAAATAGTAATATTTATATTTAACCAATAAAGAGCTATTAATGCCGTAAAACAAAACTATTAGCAAAAAGTAAAACACACTACCTACCCTCAAAAAAGAAAAAGTAACACCCCCATACTTTATAGAGAAAGCAGCAACAAAAAGCAACGAGCATAGAGTAAACATTATTATAAAGCCCGCTTTGTTATAAAAAAACATAAACAGGACAGCAATAAATGCAACAAACCATAAAGATATAATCATAAGATCATCAAAACCTATATACTTAAAAGAACATATAATTACTGTCTTTGCTTATTAAGAGCAAATTACTACAAAATAATACACCACAAAAAAAGATGTTAACATTTTTTTATTTTTCTAACACTAAACCTATTCGGAGTTCCAGCAATGTTATGGAAATCAGTCATATCCATCTCTATAGGAACGACATAATCTTTCAATTCAACGCCAAACTTATCATATATATCTTTTATTTTTTTTTCAACGTTACCACAAACCAAATCATTATACTTTAACTTATACAGCAAATTTTCAGGCAGTTGTTTTAAAAGAAATCTATTTTTTATCCTCACAAACATTGTCCAAAGAAATGTCTTAAACATTTCGCTAACCAGAATCTTGTCATTCACTTTTTTTCGCCATTTAACTTTTGACCTATAAACATCAAGAACCGACCTTTCCACATATATATACCTCGCATCCAAATCTTTTCTATCATTCATCGCTATCGCCATTTCTATATCTTTTGATGAATCGACAATATTTATTTTACCTGACAATTCATATATTATTTCATACAGTATGATATGATTATCAAGGCTTCTTTTGTTATTACAAATCACATACTTTTTCAAATCTTTAACTCTATAAACTCTCGACAAGAACTCATACAACCTAACAACGGAACACTTAGTCACTAAATCACTATTATACTTCATAAATCTCTTCAATACTTTTCCCCAAAAAACACATTCTACAATATACTTGCCACATGTACACTTAAAATCATCAAGTGCGTGAAATTTATACTTATCTGAATACCTTTTTTTACTATAATAATAATCTAACAATGACATTTCTCCGACAGAAACAGTATCATCGCTTACAGACAAAAGATAATCAAGCAATGTAGTCCCAGATCTTCTATCACCTATTATATATATAACCATTACTACTTATATTACTTTTACCTCCTTAATATAATCTGGAGCTTTCATACTATAGCCAAATCTATTACACCTTTGTTCATATAACACTATTTTTCTTTTCCCCCCAATAATCCCATAAAAGTATTTATCATATTTTTTTCTCTTATCATTTTCCCACATTTCAAAATACTTATCATTTACATTTTTCTTAACCTCGATATCAAAACCAAATTGTGAGCTTAATCCAATTTCGTTTAGTATATCTCCTATATAGTATGAGGGGTCACTCACAAAATCCTCGTAACGCAACACATAAAAACTTTCTAGTTGA
>CAYUWE010000051.1:0-7044 GCA_964448255.1 uncultured bacterium
AGTATTAGTAGAATTAATAAAATCAATATTCAAAATAACTGGCGCTGCAATAATAATTTATTTTGCCATTATGAAAATGCTTCCAGAAGTTGTAATGGCAGCGGGAATTAATGTTTATGGAAGCGCTCTTATCTTAGAAACTTTTTTAAGAAAAATTAGTATTCAAGTAGGTATTTTCTTTCTAGGCGTAGCAATTTTTGACTTGGCATTTCAAAAAAGAACATATGCTAAAGAAATGATGATGGAAAAATTTGAGGTAAAACAAGAATTTAAAGATACTGAAGGAGATCCTCATATTAAAGGGAAAAGAAGGGAAGTTTTTAGAGAGATCGCATATAGTGAAGGTCCTTCAGCAACACGAAAAGCAAGAGCTGTTATAACTAACCCAACACATATTGCTGTAGCTATAGGGTATGATAAAGAAAAAGATCCTGTTCCATTAATATTAACAATGGGTCAAAATAGACTTGCAGAAGAAATTATAAGAATAGCAGTAGAAGAAAAAATACCAATTATGAGAAATATTTCATTAGCACAGGAATTGTTTAAAAAAGGGAGAATTTCTGATTATATACCAGAAGATACCTATAAAGCTATTGCTGAAATATTAAAATGGATCACTGCTCTTGAAGAGAGAGAAGGGGTCAATGTGGAGCTATTTCAATGAAAGAATTATTAAATAACCTTTCAAAATTTTTAGGTGGATCAAGGGCACTTAATACAATTGCTAAATCAAGTGATTTGCTATTAGCTTTTTTTGTAATTTGTATCATAATGATGCTTGTTTTCCCTGTTTCCCCTCATGTAATCGATGTTCTTATAGCAGTAAATTTAACAGCGGCTGTATGTTTATTATTTGTTTCTATTTACATACAAAAAGCTGTACATCTATCGATTTTTCCATCTTTACTTTTATTCACGACGCTATACCGTCTTGGTGTTAATATTTCTTCAACAAGACAGATATTACTTCAAGCTAATGCTGGTAAAATCATATTTGCATTTGGAGATTTCGTTTGTGGCGGCAGCTATGTAGTTGGTGGTGTTATCTTTTTAATCATAACAATAGTTCAATTCATTGTTGTAACAAAAGGTGCCGAAAGGGTTGCTGAAGTAGCAGCAAGATTTACTCTCGATGCTATGCCAGGCAAACAGATGAGTATCGATGCAGATTTACGTTCAGGTGTCATAGACACTAATCAAGCAAGAGAGCTTAGGTTAATGTTAAATAAAGAAAGCCAGCTATATGGAGCAATGGATGGTGCAATGAAATTCGTTAAAGGAGATGCAATAGCAGGTATTGTCATCACTTTAATAAATATCATCGGAGGATTGATCATTGGAGTAGCCATACATGGAATGACAACAGGAGAGGCTGCTAGAACATATGCCATTTTGTCAATCGGTGATGGATTAGTCTCACAAATCCCTTCAATAATGATAGCTATTGCTGCTGGTATCGTTACAACACGTGTATCTAGTGAAAAGAAAGATGACCACTTAGGAAAAGAAATAGCCACTCAATTATTAAAACAACCAAAAGCATTTATGATTGCTGGTGGTGTTTTAGTGCTATTAGCTGCAGTACCAGGATTTCCTCCTATTCCATTTGTCATTTTAGCATGTATCGTTGGAGTAACAGGATTTGTTGTTTGGTCATCTGCAAAAAAAACTGCTGCCAAAGGTATCGCTGGAATATCTTCAGTGGAAACAGAAGTTACGGGCCATGCTATTGTAGGTGCCGGTGGCGCCGAATATGCCCTAACCCTTCCTATCATTTTAGAAGTTGGCAAAAACCTCTCTTCTTTAATAAAAAAAGATAAACACGGTTCTACATTTATGGATAGGATGGTGCCGAAGATGCGGCATGCACTATACCAAGATCTGGGCGTGCGTTTCCCCGGCGTTCATGTAAGAACAGAGTCTCCGACATTAGAAAATGATGAATACTCGATTTATTTAAATGAAGTGCCAATAGCAAGGGGAAAAGTATTATTCAATCAATTACTAACAAATGAAACAGAAGAAACCTTAAGAAGATTTAATATCCCCTTTACTAGTACTAAAAGCTCATTAAATATGCCAACGATATGGGTAGAAGACAAATACAAAGAGATATTAAATAAATCTAACATAAAATATTGGACACCACTTGAAGTGATGATACTGCATCTATCAAGATTTTATAGGAATTATGGAAGTGAATTTATAGGAATACAAGAAGTTAGAGCAATATTAGAATTTGTTGAGAAATCATTCCCTGATCTTGTAAAAGAAGTAACAAGGCTTGTTCCTCTTCAAAAATTAACAGAAATATTTAAACGCCTGGTTCAAGAACAAGTATCGATAAAAGATTTAAGAACAATATTAGAATCTTTAAGTGAATGGGCACAGACAGAAAAAGATACGGTACTACTAACAGAGTATGTAAGATCTTCTTTAAAAAGATATATTAGTTATAAATACTCACTAGGACAAACTGTACTTTCAGTATATCTTTTAGACCCAGAAATTGAAGATATGGTAAGAGGAGCAATTAAACAAACTTCTGCTGGATCGTATCTAGCTCTTGACCCTGACTCTGTACAATTAATTCTACATGCAATGCGTAATACTATTGTTCCAACACCTGCAGGAGGTCAACCTCCTGTCCTTCTTACAGCAATAGATGTAAGAAGATTTGTTAGAAAATTAATAGAAGGAGATTTCCCGGACCTTCCTGTTATCTCATACCAAGAAGTAGTGCCGGAAATACGTATTCAACCACTTGGAAGGATACAATTATCTTAAATTAGGTAGATATGGTTGATAATAGAATTCCCCAGATGCGAGGTATAAGCAGACCCTCTTCTGCTGTACAAAAACAAAAGATGCAAGCTATGGCAGCAAAAATGCTTCGCCAACAAATGCGGCAAGTAGCCTCTCAAAAAAGCATGCAATCTTTTTTTGATTCTGGATTTAACCAAGTGATAATGAGAAGGAATTTTAAAACACTAGAAGAACAAAGAGCAAAAAAAAGAGAAAAAGCAGAAACACAAAGAACACAAGAAGTAGAAGAAGCAGTAGAAAAAGTAGCCAATGTTGATGAATTAGCAAGTAGATTTAACAGCAAAAATGAAGAATTTGAAAGTCTTATTTTAATAGCTTTAAGAAATTCTATTAAAGATACAGATACCGTCGAAGAAATATTACAAAAAGTTTTAAAATTTTATCCTGATCCTACCTTAGCATATGATGCATTAGATTTTTTACTGCAGACTACATATGGAGCTTTGGGATTAAAAGTTCTGCAAGCAAAAGAACAATTTTATTCTCAATTTACAAGAGAAATTGTTGCTGGGCAAAATATAAGAACCGAGGCTAAAGAATTTTCTAAAGCAGGTCTTGGCACCCCTACCTCGCTTAGAGATATGTATAGAGATATTACAGGCAATCCCCGTCTTCCTGTTGCTCTTTTCGATGAGCTATCAGATAAATTCACATATAACAATATGAAAACGGTTATTAGCTTTTTACTTCATTCTTTAGGTTCCGATTTAAAAGCTAAAGGCCCATCAATATCTCGAGGGGAATTACAAAGACTTGTCGATGATACAAGAACCCTGCAAGCAATACTCGGAGTATATCGCTTTTTCTTATCAAGGATGAATCTTATCTCTTCTCAATTCAAAATGAATCAACTAACACTGCCACAAAGGCTAAATTTTGAATTAATCGCAAAACAATTTATTTTTCTTTTCTCAGAAAGATATATCACCATAGATAAAGTCTTTCAGCTAGCTAGATTACTTGGAATATCTGAAGAAGTTATAGCCCAAATAATAATATTTACTCAGATGAGAGATGCAGTTAGGCAAGTGTCTCCAAGGCTATACAAAAATCAACAGCAAAAAGAAGACCTTCTATCAGCAATATTAGAAGCATTAGAAGAATTAGAAGAAGAAGCGGAAGAAGAGGAGGAAGAAGAAGACGAAGATGAAGAGGAAGAAAGATGAAAGCTTTTAATGAACTAATAAAAGAATTAGAAGAAGAGATAGATATTCCCCTAGAAATCGATGTAAAGAATGCATGTACAATTTTATTTGATGAAAAAATACCTATTCAAATTGAACTAGATCTTTTAAAAGAAAACCTTTTTTTAATGTCCACAATTGCATTTATTCCTCCTGGAAAATTTAGAGAAAAAGTGCTCTTACATGCTCTAAAAGTAAATAGCTTTTATCCAAGGAATGGGACTTTTGGATACAATGAAAGCTCAAATGAATTAATGCTATTTGATACCCTGCCTTTAGATAGGTTATTAGACGGCAAAAAAATTGCAAATACATTAGCCCAATTATTTGATACATCACAACAATGGGCAAAAGCTATAGATACTGGAGATTTGCAAAACCTTCTTCCAGAAGAAAAAAAATCTAGCAACCCTTATAATATTAAATGATAGACATAATAAAAGAACTCTCTAAAAAGCCATCATACCCACATTGGCAATCAATTGGCATTTATAAACATCATGGAATACTTATCCCCCTGTCTGGATTAAGAACAAAGAAAAGCTCAGGTATTGGAGAATATAAAGATCTAAAATTATTTATCGATTGGTGCAAAGATATTGGAATAGATGTAATACAACTCCTCCCATTAAATGAAATGGGAATCGATTGCAGCCCCTATAATAGCATCTCTTCAATAGCATTAGACCCTATTTATCTCTCATTATGGGATTTGCCATATATAAATAAATTTCCATCTCTTCTTTCAAGATTAGATGCATTTAAAAAGTTAAATCTTTTAAAAAGAGTGAATTTCTTAGAAGTAAAACATAAAAAAAATGCATGGCTACAAGAATATTTTGAAAAAGCTTATCCATTTATTGAAAACACTTCTCATTATCAAACCTTTATAAAACAAAATTCATGGCTACAAGAATATGGCCTTTTTTGTGTTTTTAAAAACCAATTTCCAGTATTTACATGTGATCTATGGCCAGAAAAATATCACCATCTTTCTAAAAAAAGTATTTCAGCTTTTATTAAGCGTTATGAAGAAAAAATAAAGTACTATAGTTTTTTGCAATATCTATGCTTTTTACAAATGGAAGATGTAAAAAAATACGCTACTGAAAATAAAAGAATTATTCTTGGAGATATTCCCATATTAATTAGTAGAAATAGCGTTGATGTATGGCATGAGAAAAAATTATTTGACCTTTCACATAGCGCTGGATGTCCACCTGATAATTTCAACAAATTAGGGCAAAATTGGGGGTTTCCTTTATTTAATTGGGAAGCCATGGCAAAAGATGATTTTTCATGGTGGAAAAGAAGGCTTAATGTAGCGTCCTCCTGTTATCATATGTATAGGTTAGACCATGTCCTTGGTTTTTTTAGAATATGGGCAATGAAAACTTATGAAACTCCTCATAAAGGTAAATATATTCCTCAAACAGAAACCGAGTGGCAAGATTATGGGAAAAAGCATTTGCAAATGCTATTAAATTCATCTTCTATGCTACCTATCTATGAAACGCCAACACAAGGAAGATTTATTCCAAAAGATGAAAAAAAATGGCCAAAACAAGGAAAAGAACATTTGCTAATGGTTCTTAATGCCTCTTTATCTCTTCCTATTGCAGAAGATTTAGGATTAATCCCTACATTTGTATACGACATACTAAAAGAATTAGGGCTATGTGGAATAAAAATAATGACTTGGCAAAAAGAAAAAAATGGAAAATTTTTATCATTAGATAAATATGAACCTTTGAGCCTTACAACACTTTCTACTCACGATTCCCCATTAATAGATCAATGGTGGCAAGAAAATCCAAAAGAAGCAGAAAAATGGGCATTCCATAAAAACTGGAAATATTCCCCTGTTCTTACGAAGGAACAAAGAAAATCCTTTTTGTATGATTCTCACCATACATCTAGTCTTTTCCATGTAAATATTTTAGAAGAATATCTTGGCTTACATGATGAATTATCATGGGACTCTTTTGATTACAAAAGAATTAATAGACCAGGAATTGTAAGCAAAAAAAATTGGAATTACCGCACCAAACCATACCTAGAAGAAATAGTAAAACACAAAGCATTAGCTGCTGATATAAAAGAAATAATATCTGCCTAGCAACAAATAAGAAAATTGCATATGATGAAAAAAAAATAGTTTTACATTATGAAAAGTATTTTCTTATTTTTAATTTTCTCATCAATTTGTTTTGCTTCTACAACAAATTCTATTTATAAAAGTATTGATCCAACATCTTTAGCACAATTATTAGCATTTTATGAATTATACCCAGAGACAGAAGAAGGAAAAGACGCTCTAAAAAAAGCGTTGAATCTATTATCTCTATCTTCAGAAGAGCTTTTTTCTTTCGATTTACGCTCACTAGATATTCAATTTATCTCTTCTCTAGTTAATAGAAAGCCATTTGATTCGCCAACAACACTTTCTCAAGAAAAAATATTACTTATAGAAAAATTAGGGAAAAATTTAGCTAATAGAAAATACATAGGATATAATAGTTGGACAGAAAAAGAAATAATCTCTCTTAAAGAAGATGATATCGATATCAGCAGAGCATTATTTATTACACAATTAGGAGAAGAAAATAAGGATTTAATAAGGTACTATGAAGCAGCAATTGATTTAATGGCTCTGCAAATATTAGCAAAATTAAAAAATAATGCCTCTGCAGAAGAAAAAATTAATGCTATTAATGATTTTGTATTTTTTCAAATGGGATTTCGTTTCCCTCCTCATGCATTGCATGCTCAAGACATAGATCTATATACATTTCTACCTTCAGTTATAGATTCTAGAAAAGGTGTGTGTCTTGGCGTTTCTCTACTATACCTTTGCTTAGCTCAAAGGTTAGATTTACCACTAGAAATTATTACTCCACCTGGACATATCTTCGTTAGATACAATGATAAAAAAGGAAATATAATAAACATAGAAACTACAGCTAGAGGAATAGATGTCCCTACCGAAGTACATTTAGGGATGAGACCATTTTTAGGTGGTATAACAATC
>CAYUWE010000052.1:0-6893 GCA_964448255.1 uncultured bacterium
CTTCTTGCTGCTGCTGGGTCTCTGCTTGGAAGATAAATCCATGCTTTAAATCTACCTCTACTATTACATCGCTGCTTCCTTGCTCTGTCCCTTGACTTACAGAGACTATTACTCCTTCTGTAATGTATTTGCCTACTTGAATAGCTGATTGTTCGGGTTGATCTTCTGCTGCTGAAGGTTTAGATACTATAGCTAGTCTATCAACACCTATCCCTTGCCTTGTAGATTCTAGCAAGTCAGAATCTTGAGACATACTTGATAGTGCAGCTGCTAATTGTACTGCTTGGGCACCTGATATTTCTGATATGTCTTGCCCAAATAATAACAAGGACACAATCGAACTCTCAGGAAGCGGTGGTTGCGATGAAAAAGATAATGATGGGCTGTTTATTTGTCCGCTTAAATGGGCAATTATGGCTATTCCTTGTTGTGTTGTTTTTGCTTTTACATTGAAAAATGGTAGTTCTCTTTCTGTTCCAGTAAAGGTGAAAGACCCTTCAATTAAGGTAAATGTCCTACCTGCAAATACATATTGCCCATGTATAAGATCTAAACTTCCTTTTGTTAATATATTGGTAAATGTCCCACCTATGTCAAAATGCCCTTTCCATTCAGAATCTAATCCTCTTCCTCGTATGTATACATTGTCATCGGCAAATATTGTTAGATCAAGATGTACAGGGAAAAAGTTAGCTAAATAAGTAGTATTTTTAACTATATTTTTGTCTTCTTTTGCGTTGATGATAGTTACTGGAAGAGTAGGTACCGATACAGGAAGCTTTTCAGGGATTGTTACTATTGCTTTAGCAATTTCTACTTTTCCTTGAGCTTTCGCTTTTGTCATATCTCCTTCTATCATTATCGTTCCATTAGCTTCTGCTGTAACTAATTCAGAATGTAAGCATGTTAAATCAAAAAACTTTGCTTCTAATAAGAAGGGGAAATGCTTTAGAGGATTGATATCAATCCTTCCTTTTAAGGTGAATGATCCTTTGATATTATCATCTGCAGTTAGAGATTGTATTACTAATTCTTCATTATCTGCTGTTATTTTTGCTTCTAAGTCTTTTAGGTATGTTCCTGTAAAGTAGTTTTCATATACCCCATTTTTTAAATCACAAAATCCTTCGATTTTGGGATTGCTAATAGTTTCTGTAACTTTTAAGTGACAATTCATATCACCTTCAAGTTTGTGAGAACCTATATCAAAAAAATCTAATAACTCTTCTATTCTCCCTTGAAATACCACTTCTGTTAATAAAGGCTCGTTTATTTCAACATGAATATCATAGGGAATTAAACTTATAGTTATTGGAAGGTCAGTATGTACTTCTAATATTTGAGTGTCTCTTATTTGTATTTGCGCTGCAGCTTTTAGTTTATTATTTAAAATAGATGCTTGCATCGTTCCATGCGCTGATAGGGGGTTAGTATCTCCAAGTGCTAATACATTCATTTCTTCAAGGTTTATATTGATATTTCCCTCAATGTTACTGTTTTTCTTGGTAATTGTTGCTTCTAGAGAGGTAAATCCTGTTATATCTAGCTCTAGAGGGTTAAATGAAAGTAAATCTATAGGGAAATGGTCTAAAATTAAGCTTATATCAGAAGTGTCTTTGGAAATATTTATATTCGCATTTAATGAAGAAGAAGCTAATTCAATAATACAGTCTTTTAATAGAAAATGTGAGCCAAATGCCCAGTCTAATTGCGCTGGTTTTACCAAAACAAATGAATGACTTAACATATTTCCATGTAAATCTTGCACGTTACAAGATATTTCATCTTTTTCCATATGCCAAAAGGCATCTAAATTAATAGAAACAGGGTCTTTCCACATACCAGAGAAAGATAAATGTAGTGGCCAATTCTCTGTTCTATTAGATGTAGTAAATGTAAAATTATCGATTGTCATGGTATTTACACTAGCGTCTTTTGCAGTGATAGTTATATCGCCTTTTGGATTGTTAAATGGTGTAGTAATATCTAAAATAATATTTAAAAAATTAGCAGTTATTGTTTTGTATGTGATGTTAGAAACATTAGCATCTAAATGTACTAGCTGATTATTTTCACTATCTGGATAAAATTGTAATTTTGCTTTTACATCGCCTTGACATGATAAAGAAGGAAATAAAAAGGAAAATTGGTCGATATTATTTATAGATGTATTAACCTCTCCAACAAGTAATTTTGATGGTAGTATTGAAAGCTCAGCTATAGTTTCAGTTAGCGGGGTATTTAATTTAAGATCTGCTAGATGTAAAATTTTATCTCTAAGATTTATCTGAAATAATGAAGAAATAGTTATAGGAGTATTTAAAGTCAGAACATTTGTTGTAAATTTCCCGGATAATTCATCTGAAGCTATATTTGCATTTATATTGCCTGAAAAATCATTGAATTGAACTTGTTTATAATAAAGATCTTCAAAGCGATATGTAAAATGCATTGTTGGCTTTTCATCTATTCGCAATTTACCAATAAGTTTTCCTGAAAGCTCATTATCAAATAAATGCATATTTGCAATATCATTTGTTGAAATATCAACAGCTAGAGATTCTATTTTTAATCCTTCTTTAAATGAAGCTTCTCCTTGCATGAAAATTAATGGATTGTCAATTGAAAAGGAATTTACATTTAATGAAAGATCAGAATTAGCTTTCATAGAAGAATATATATGCCAATCATTTAAAAGGGCATTATCATCAGGTGAGTCATTTTCATTTAAAGAATAAATATTGGTATCTAGTGTTATGTCAATGGGATTAGAGGATGAGGCCTTTTTTAAGAGCATATCTTTATATGTTTGAAAAGGTCCTTTTGCTCTTACTTGAAGTGAAAAATGGGGATTTAAATTTAATTTAAAAAATGGCTTTAAAAAGTCTTTGTTATCAACATATGAAATAATATTTGTTGTTATCTCTTTTGTTCTTTTTACTGCTTTTAGAGCTACTCTAAAATATGAATTTTCAAATTCTTTTTTTGTAAATGTTAGATCAAAATTTATTTTGTTAGCATTTTTTCTAATCTTTATCTTTCCAGAAAGATCAAAAATTAGATCTTCATATGGAAGGTGTATTTCTTCACATGTAATAGATTTTATATTTAGATATATTGGAAAATTAATCCATTCAATATCACCAGTTGTTTTTGAAGGGGTATTTTCAACTGTATTTTCTGAATCATAATAAATGTTTTTTGCAAAAACTTTTGGAAGGACAATTTTCTTTCTAAGTAGTGGAAAGAGTGATATTTTTGCTTCTAAATGATCAATGGATATAGATTCATTTTGAGATATGTTTATTTTAATATCTGAAATATCACATGTGATATCAAATGTTCCTTTAATATTATTTATTTTTAAGTTTATCCCTTGAGACGTTGCAATAGAAGTAATTGCATTATGTACTTTGCCTTTTGCCCACGGAGTATTTAAAATTATTACAATACTTAGAACACATAGCAATACTATGACAGCAAGAGAAATAGTAGTTTTATAAAAAATACTTATAAATTTCTTCATATTAAAATGTCTGTCCTATGCTTATGTAAATTCTATACCTTGGATCAATATCTTTTCTTCTATTTAAAGGGAAACCTACATCT
Source organism: uncultured bacterium (assembly GCA_964448255.1). GTDB lineage: Bacteria > Chlamydiota > Chlamydiia > Chlamydiales > SM23-39 > CAYUWE01. Next base: position 3,610 of record CAYUWE010000052.1, read on the forward strand.
AATCGAAGTGGACCAAAAAATGTAAAATATCGCAAGCCAATTCCTGTTGACTTATACCATTTATGATAAATGTTAGGGTAACTGCGAGAAGATACTGTTCCTATATCAAAAAATGGAACAATTCCAATAGTTTTTGTAATTAATATACGTGGTTCAAATGAAAAATATATCGCGCCTCTACCACCAAGAGGGCTATTTCTGTCATTTCTAGGGCTAACAGTTTTATACCTATATCCTCGAAGATCCTCTGCAGAACCACCGAAAAATAATTTTGTCATTGGAATTTCAGATACTTTAGGTCCTACTATAGATCCAAATAATATTCTTGTTGCAAATACAAAATAATCATCTTTAGAAAATGGTATGTAAATATCACCAACTAAAACTTGCTTAAAGAAAAGTGCTTTATTATGAGCAAAACTATCCCATGGAGCTGGTCTATAAATTATTGAAAACCCTCTTGTTGGGTTAAGTACACTATTTGCTGTTGAATATTTAACATATATTGGAATGCCAACTAATGTGTAATCACCATTATTTGGGCTATGTGTTACCTTGTCGAATTCAAATCTCAATCCCCAAGAAACATACCATCTATCGTTAACTTTTCTATCTATTCTATTTGTTACGCTATATACTTGTGCTTGGTAGGAATGTATTTTTTCTCTTACAGCTTGAAGGAAAAATACATAGTCTTGGTCTAGCCTTTTAAAATCGGGGATTTTATACATTGCTGTTCCTGTATATATCTTTTGGGATATTTCAGCTTCTATACTTAATAGTTCTCCCACTTGTCTAAAATTTCTATTCGACCAACCAAAAGATACCCCCATCCCAAAGATCGTTGCATAGCTAACACCAACATTTATGTTTTTATGTTTAGATTCTGTTAGATGGATTTTCATGGGTAGTTGGTCTTCTTCATCTAATTTTGAATCATGAGAGATCAAAACAGAACTAAATAAATTTGTGCTAAGTAATTTTTTTTGTGTTTCTTCAACTTCAGAAGGGGAATATAATTGTCCTTCTTTCCATCTTATCTTTCTAGCAATAAATAAAGGTTTTATTGAACTTAACCCAACCATTGTTGTAGGACCAAAATGACAAATAGGACCAACGTTAACACATGTTTTTATTGCTACATCTTTGTCTTTTGCATCTACAACTATGTCTTGTTTGTCTATTTCAGCTAAAGGATACCCACAAAATGATAACTGCGTTAATAACATCAACCTAGAATTTATTATAGGTTCTGCCATCGCTGGTTTATCTATTTTCATTCCAATTTTTTCTAAATCGAGTTCGTTGCATTCAGTAATACTTTGCTTATCATTGCAAGGGGAATGATAAATTTTATATGAAGAAAGGGTATATTGAATATTTGGAAGGATATTAATAATGACAATTATTTTATTTTTCTCTTCTGTTAAATGCACTGTTACCGAAGCGTCATAATACCCATATGAATGTAATACTTTTATTATTTCAGGGATGTCTCCATCAGCACGATAGCGAAGAGCATTGATAGATCTTGGAGGGCGTTTATTAAGATTTACAAGTTGTGAGACACCTTCAATTTTCTTTAATATTTTTTTGTCTTTTACACCTATGAATTTAACATCGTATGGAATAGAAGCTACAATAGCTTCTGTAAAAAAAAGAAAAAATAATAAAAACTTCCAAAAATTTTTCTTCATCTTACCTAGTATAATTACATTATTAAAATATTGCTTGAATGTAAGAAGATCGTCAATGAAAAATTTTTGTAAAACTAGTTTTGTTAATATTGTCTAAAGGTTTATACTTCTATCAAAAAAAAATAGAATAATTATGAAATTAATACTTATATTGCTTTTTTCAGGGATTTTATTCTTATATTTAGAGTTTTTTTTGCCAGGGCTTATTATGGGGCTTATCGGCTGTGGGTTAGTTATTTCAAGCATCGTTTATTTTTGTATTAGCAGCCCTAGCTTATATTCGTTTGTATTTTACTTTTTATTAACCACAATATCTATCGCATTAATTGTTAAATTAGCTCTTTATCAAATCAAAAAAACAAAAGATAAAAATACATTTTATCTAGGGTCAGATCAATCCGGATATAAAGCTTCAATTTCCAAAACTCATTTAATTGGGAAAAGAGGAACAACTCTAACAGATTTAAAGCCATCTGGACATGTTAGTATTAACAATAAAAAAATTACAGCTACATCAGATGGAGAATATATGGATAAAGGGGAAAATATAGTTGTAATAGGTGAAGAAGGAAGCAGGATTATTGTTAAAAGAGAAATTAATTAAAAGGTAGTGTTATGAAATATTTTTTAGCCAATCTAGATTTGTCAGGAGCAATATTATTATTAGTAATTGCTCTTATAATTTTTTCAGTAATATTTGTATTGGTAGCAGCAAAATATATTGGTTTGTGGTTTCAGGCGTTTGTATCAGGAGCTCCTGTATCAATATTTAATATTATCGGAATGAGTTTAAGGAAAATACCTCCAAAATTAATTGTAAATGCAAGGATTACAGCATTTAAAGCAGGGCTAACGAATGTTTCTGTTGCTGACTTAGAGACACATTATCTTGCAGGGGGAAAAGTTAATGAAGTTGTTAGAGCTCTTATTGCTGCTGACAAAGCAAATATAGATTTGGATTGGAAAAGATCAACAGCAATAGATCTAGCAGGAAGAAACCTTTTTGAAGCTGTAAAAACATCAGTCTATCCAAATGTTATAGATTGCCCTCCCAAATCTAATCAAGGCGAGTTTATATCTGCTGTATCAAAAGATGGTGTAGAGTTGAAATGTAGAGCTAGAGTTACTGTAAGAACAAATATCCAGCAATTAGTTGGAGGAGCAACAGAAGATACAGTAATAGCAAGGGTAGGTGAAGGTATAGTTAGTGCTATTGGTTCTGCCCCTAATCATCAACAAGTTTTAGAATCTCCACAAAGTATTTCCAAATTAGTTTTAGAAAAAGGATTAGATGATAATACAGCTTTTGAAATTTTATCTATCGATATAGCTGATATTTCAATAGGGGATAATATAGGAGCAAGACTAAGGGCAGATAAAGCAGAAGCAGATATGAGAGTAGCCAGAGCAAAAGCAGAAGAAAGAAGAGCTATGGCTGTAGCTGCAGAACAAGAGAACTTAGCAAAAGTTAAAGAAGCTGATGTAAGCGTTCCTTTAGCTATTGCTGAAGCTTTTAAACATGGTAGACTCGGTATAATGGATTATCAAAGAATAAAAAATATCCAAGCTGATACAGCTATGAGATAC
>CAYUWE010000053.1:0-6885 GCA_964448255.1 uncultured bacterium
ATCAGAAGTTGATAAATGGGTTCATTCTGGTAAAGCAGCAGATAAGTCTTATAGCGATTGTAAAAAATGAAAATAATGAAAAAGGGGCTAATATGAATTTAAAGGAACTGAAGCAAATTGTAGCTAGAGGAGAAGATAGTCATCATCAGTTTAAAGAAAATATAACAAATGGAGATCAGCTTGCTGCGGAGATGGTAGCTTTTTCAAATGCAGAAGGAGGTAGACTTTTTTTTGGTGTTGATAAAAAAAATCAAATAAAAGGAGTTTCTCAAAAGGATGTAGAACGAATCAATCAACTTATCAGTAATACTGCAAGCCAGCATGTTAGAAGCCCGATTATTGTACATACACAAAATATTTCTACTCAAAAAGGAAGAATTGTTATTGTTCTTTCAATTCCCAAAGGAATAGATAAGCCATATTTTGATAAAAATGGTGTGATATGGTTTAGAAATGGCTCTGATAAACGGAGAATTAATTCTAAAGCTGAATTGTGCCGCTTATTTCAAAGTGTAGGACAATTCCATGCAGATGAAATATCTACTAAAGGTGATATTGAAGTTTTGGATAAAAGTCGTTTAAAACGCTTTATTGAGAAAGTTTATAATTATCCTTTACCTGAAAATAGCAAGGAATTAACGAAATTGCTTTCTAATATGAATTTGCTATCAGAAGCTGGGACTCTCAATCTGGCGGGCCTTTTGCTTTTTGCAAAAAGACCAGAATGGATAAAACCTGTATTTATTATAAAGGCAGTAAGTTATCCAAGTACCAATGTTGCTGTTGAAGATTATATTGATAGTGAAGATTTTGCTGGACCAATGGAAGAAATATTTCATGGAGCTCTGACTTTTATTACTAGAAACCTGCTTAAAGTTCAGGATGATCAAAATATTAATAGTTTGGGTAAGATGGAAATACCAAAAGTAGTATTTGAAGAATTACTTGTTAATGCTTTGATACATCGAGATTATTTTGTAAATGCACCAATCCGTATCTTTGTTTTTACTGATAGAATTGAAATTATTAGTCCAGGATATCTGCCAAATAATCTGACCATAGAAAAGATAAAAACAGGTAATTCAAATATTCGCAATCCTATACTTGCTTCATTTATTGCTAAAGGATTGTTGCCATATCGTGGCCTTGGTTCGGGTATTAAGAGAGCTTTGAAAGAATGGCCAGCTATTGACTTTATTGAAGATAAGGAAGGTTGTTTATTTATAGCAAAGATTTACCGTAAAAGTTCACCAGAAGCAGCGAAAAGTTCACCAAAAACCATAAAAGGTTCACCAGAAACAGCAAAAAGTTCACCAAAAACCATGAAAAGTTCACCAAAAACAGCGAAAAGTTCACCAAAAACCATAAAAGGTTCTTTAGATGATCTTGAGAAAAGTTCTCAAAAAATTATATCATTAATGCTAGATAATCCAGAGATAACTATAGAAGAGATATCTAAGCAAATAGGTATTGGAATTAGAGCAATAAAAAAACAGATTAATAATTTAAAGAACCAAAAAGTGATCGAACGAATCGGGCCTAATAAAGGGGGATATTGGAAGATTGTTTCAAGGTCTATCGAAGAAAAAAAAGGCAAGAAAGATAAAATCTAAAAATTTTCAAATATGTATAAAAATTTTTTAAATATTTTAATCATTTCTTAATCAATATGATAGATTGTACAAAAACTGATCAAATATTTTAAGTTATTAATGATAAACGTCTTAAATAAAGTAAAATTATTGATGTCAATTTGTTTTTTAAATAAAAATATGTTAAACTTATTGTATAAATAATAGTAAAATCTAATAAATAATAAGGAATTAAAATATGTCAACTTTAGTTAAGGTTATTTCTGATTCAATGGCGATAGTTCCATATAAACCACTGCAATCATCAAAAGAATTCTTAAGATCCGAATTAGAAAAAAGAACTTCTTTAGCTTATAAAAGAGCATTTGATATTGCTATGGCTTCATATCAATTTACACATTTATTTGCTAAAGGAGATATAATTGTATTAGCAGGTACTTCAACTGCAGGAAAGTCCTCAATAGTTAAAGCATTAAAAAAATTAGAACCTGATCGCATTGAAGAGGATTTAGATCTTAGGCGAGATCCACGACAACTAACCCACCCTGGAATGCAGCTTGAAATGATTGATGATGTTATTGATCATTCATTACAGGGGAAAAAGGTAGTCGTTCATGTAGATCAAGGATATAAATTTTTACAACGTATATTTGAAAGAAATGTATCAGCACCAGTAAGAGTTGTCTTGGCATTTTGTCCTTTTCATGAATTGTCAAAACGATTAACAGAGCGTAATCTTAAAGCAAAACAACCTGATGGAGATATTAGAAATTATCGAGATCCTCTAATGCCCATTGGAAATTTTGGAGAACTTTATACTCAAAAAAAAGGACCTGAAAAAGGTTTAGAAAAAATAACCCGACTCCAAGCGAAGACAGCTTTCAATACTCATTTTGATGATATGATCGAATATGCGAAAGGAGCAGGACATTCTTTGCCTTCAAAAGAACAAATTGCAATTGATAAAGTGTTTTTTCTTAATAAGTTTTTATCGCAATTAGGGTTTAAAGATAATTTAGAAGAAGTTGAAATTGAGCCTAGAAATAAAGATCATTATAATCTTATTTTTGATACCTATGAACATAGAGATGAACAGGGGCTTGCAGAGATAGCAAGAAAGCTTTACCAAGGAACTTATCAAGTATAAATATAGGAAATAAAAATATGTCAGTACAACAAACAAGAGAAAATACTTCTACAGCAATGGTTCCTTATGAGTCACCTAAAACATCTCAAGAGTTTTTACAATCAGAACAACAAAGATTAACCAATGAAGTTTTTAGAAGATCAATAGAGCAAGCTAAATATTGTGAAAGAACAATTTTCTCTCCTGCTTTAAAAAGAGTTCAAATGGATGCTTATTTGCAAAAGATGGTTCATGAAAGAGGCTTTAGAGGAACTGTATTAATTAAAAGAAATGGTGATGTGTTTTTCTGCAGGGCTTACGGTCCAAAAAATGAAAGAGAATTAAATTTGGTGGACACTAGATATCCGATAAGTTCAATGACAAAAATGATAACAGCTACTGCTATAATGAAACTTTTTCAAGAAGGAAAAATAAAATCATTAGATGAGCCTATTAATCGATATTTACCACCAGTAGAATTTAGAAATAGGCTTTTTGATAGAATAACTATTCGTCATTTATTATCTCATACATCAGGTCTGGGTTGCTATGGAGTATGTGATGAAGATGAAAATAGAGAAAAAATATTGTTCGCTGAAAGAGAGTTATATAAGCTAAGTTTAATTGAATTATTTTTGGCTAAATACTATCCAAAATCATCAAATGATGAAGAAATGGAAAAATTCATGGCAGGTGAAATTAGTGAATTTTTACCAACATCTTTAAAAGAAGAATATAGAGGTATAACTGTATCTGATGTTTTAGCCCATGAATTAGATAGGACAGATAGAACACAAGATTTAAAATATCAAAAAATTAATAAACTTTATCATTTGCTTGGCGATCATGTGCAAGAGTTTGGAGGGGGATTGTTATTTGAACCAGGAACTAATGAATCATATAGTAATACAGGTTATTTCTTGCTAGGGCAGATAATAAAATTTTCATCAAAAGCACCATCTTATGAAGCCTATATTCAAAAAGAAATATTTGATAGATTAGGAATGACAAGAAGTGGTTTTGCAAGTGATTATGATGAAACATTAGATTCTAGAGGATTTACAAAGGAATCTAATGAATTACCATGCACGATTGTTAATAGATTTAAAACACATGTTTCAAAAGCTAATTCTGCAGGTGAAGTTCTTTCTACTGTAAGAGATATGGCTATTTTTGATATGGGACTTTATGATGACACTTTTTTAAAACTTGAGATAAGAGAAATGATGTTTACTCCGAGTGAAGCTAATCCTTATTATGGATTAGGTTTTTGTATTTTTGAACCTAAACAAGTAATTGGACATGCTGGAGCAAATAAAGGTTTTAATTCAGTTTTGATGAGAGATGTCAAAAATAAAAATTTATTTTGTATTTTAGCTAATGTGATGTCTCCAAATGCAATGTGTCCTGAAATCTTAGATAATCTTTTAAAGTTAATGTAAAAAATTTAAGTTTTCTTATAAAAAAGCACGAAATATAGCCGTAATTCTAAATTGCCTTTCATTGACAAAGCTTGCATTTGATTTCTAATTCTTGCCTTGTAGAATTTTTAAGATTCAGCTACTCTATGTAATCGAGGTTAATTTAAAGAAGTTTAAGGAGTTTTTTAGCTTTAATTTTTTAAGACTGAAAATCCTTGTGTCACCAGTTCGATTCTGGTTCTGGCCAATTTAATTTCTAACTTTAATGGCGGTGTATTCTCCTATTAATTCCCAGTAGTTATTATAGCGATGATATTCATCATCGTCACTACAATAACCATATATTTCATAATAATTTCTATACTGAAGCTTATATCCATCTACAGCTAATGCTGTAGATACTTGCCTTTCAAATTCACCATCTTTGTCAATAACTTGATAATTTTCTACTACCCAATAATGAATAGGAGGACGATACCACTGACACTTATCTATATGATTTCCTGATTTTAATATTTCTGTAGTTTTTTCAATTATTTCTTGTAAAGGAACAAAATGATATTTAGTTATATCTGTTAATAGAGGTGAGGAAAAAATACTCCTAGAATCGCTAGATGAAGTAAAACAAGAGATGGTTTTGTCTGTTTGACTTAAGGATTTTGTTGCCATTTATTTTCCCCTTATTTAGCAATAGTTAAATAAGTTCCGACATGGTAAATTGTACTTATCTAATATTTCAAGCTATTTGAGGTATTATTGATAAATCATTATTTATAACTTTTGATCAAAGTTGTAGAGGCAATCTTCTAAAGAGGATTTTGTAAATATATTTCAGGTTTATAAAAAATAATTTTGAATATTCTTTTAGCTTTTATAATGAGTGGATAAAAAATATCAATTAGCCCTCGTTTGTTAAAACAAAAAGAGGTTGATGCCATCCTGCTGAATGGCTTTGTAATTGACTTTCATGAAAGCCGAATGTATTAATAATTTTCCACCCATTTAGCAGATAAGGCAATCTCTCTTTTCCATAAATTCGGTGAGCATTCCAGTAAATTGTATCTATACCTACAGGTACGGCAAGAAAAAGAAGACCTCCCTTTTTAAGCATATGCTTAATATTTTGCATAGCTTGTAGGTCTCCATCTGGATTAAGAGGGTCACCATAACGCCCAAGTCCGTCATGTTCTATGCTTGATATTGAAATGATCGCATCAAATTGTATCGGGTTTTTATTATATTCTTCGACAGTCATTGTTCGTAAATCAGGATGCTCAGAAACAATAGGATTGTAATCAATTGTTATAGGAAATCCTCCCCAAGAAAGAATAATAGATTCATAAAGAGGTGTATCAGATCCAATTATTCCAACGGTTTTTCCTTGAATTGTCCGTGCAAAGGTATCTAACGCATTATAAAGAAATGTATCTGTTGGTCCATAATAAAAAGTTTCCCTTTTAGCAATTTTTTTTAAATTCTCATTTATTTGTTCTTTTGTATAGATAACTGGCTGGGTGTATGTATTATTAAAGTAATATTCATATACTTCAATTTTTCCTCCCATTGTATATTCGTTATAAAGCTCTGGTGGTATTTCCCTAGGAGGTTCTGCATAAATTGATATAAAACTTGTGATGATAGAAAAAAAAACAAACCTTTTCATAAACATCCTTTCGTTAAATAATCTTGCAAAAGGTACGGCAAATAAATTTTTTTTAAAAGAAATATTTTGGGATAATCATTTCATTCAAAACTAATCGATCTTTTATGTTAAGATGAATTCATCTATTATGAAAAAAAATGAAATTATCGGATTTTTCTATGGCATAGTAGCATCACTTTGTTATGCTACTATGGCCCTTTTTACAAAACTTGCTAGTAGTGTTCCAACAGCAACAATTGTATTTATAAGAAGCACTTTAAGTTTGCTTTTTTTGTGTGTTTTTTTCGTGATTCCAAAAAAGGTAAATTTAAAGACGAATAAAATGCATATGCATATAGCTAGGTGTGCTATAGGTCTAATTGGAATGTATTGTTTTATCTATTCTTCAAAACAATTAAACCTTGTAGATTCGGTTTTGTTAGTAAATACCTCACCATTGTTTATTCCTATAGTCGTTCTTATATGGTTTAAGACGAAAATACCATTTAACAGGGTTTTAGCATTAGTTATTGGGTTTTTAGGGGTAATAGCTATATTAAAGCCTAGTTTTACCTTTTTTAAGCCTATAGGGCTTGTTGGTCTTGCTTCGGGGTTATTTATTGGAACTGCTTTTGTTATTGTTAGAAGAATGTCAAAAACAGAACCTGTTGAAAGGATGTTATTTTATTTTTTTACAGGATCAATATTATTGTCAATTATCCCTTTAGTAATGACTTGGAAACCTTTTTATAATAATGTTTTATTCTTATATTTATTTCTTATTGGTGTTTTTTCTTTTCTTTTTCAATTTTTTATTACAAAAGCGTATTCCTTAGCTCCAGCAACAAAGGTTAGTGCTTTAGGGTATTTTGCTGTAGTATTTAGCGGTATTTTAGATTGGATAGTATGGAATAAGATAACAGATATTGTTACATTTATTGGAATATTATGTGTAATTAGTGCATGTGTATTTATCCATATGAAAAAAGATAAAATATCTGTTTCAAAAGAAATTGCTAGTTAAAATCTTTTGCCATCAATTTGTGATAATTTTTGAAGCTCACTTATGAATGGAGTGAAATTTTCTTTATTTAGTGCAGATAG
>CAYUWE010000054.1:0-6728 GCA_964448255.1 uncultured bacterium
AGAACGAAAAGAGATAAAAATTATGGGTAATCCAATCCATGAGGGATCAGTCCATGAAGATAAAAAATCTACATGGAAAGAGAGATTCTTACATAATGATATTGGTCTTAGGTATCTTATTGGTCTAATAGGGGTTATTGGAGTTGCACTTTTTCTACATTTTAGAGAGGTCAGGGTAGAGTTATTAGAATTAAACGCTATCGCTGGTAAATATGTAGTAGGACAAGTGGACTTTGAATTTCCTGATGATGAATCTACTATTATTTTACGGGAAAAAGCACTAAGTAGCATCGGAAGAATATATAAGATTGATGTTAGTCAAGTGCAGCAAGTAAGGATGGATTTTGAAAATACCCTTCTTGAGAAGTCTTTTCATGAAAAAAGAGAAGATGAAAAATCATTTGAAATGATGTATAACGCCGCCGATGTATTAGAAGAATTATTGATAAATGCTAGGTTTGCAGATAATAGAACGATACAGAAAATGAAAGAATTGGGGTTATCTGTAGAAAGATTTCTCCCTATGACGGTTACAAAAGAGGGTGTTCCATACATCCAAGCAAATTATTGGAAAGAGGTTAGAGTAGGGCCTTTTGAAGAAATTTTTAAAAATAAACCAAGAGAAATGACAAATCAAGACTTGGGTTATGTTATTTCATATTTCCAAAATCAAAGATGGAAATTATCAGAAGCTACACAGGTTCAAGCTGATGTAAGAGATGCTGTTAAAAAAAGTGTCCCTCAAAAATATACTAAAATAAAAGCTGGAACAAAGATAATTAGCCAAGGAGAAAAGGTAACGCCAAGAACATTGGCGATGATGCAAGCAATGAAGCAGTCTCTTGGAGAGGGTAGGAATTTATGGGCACCGCTAACGATTATTGGTAGCATCTTATTATCTATAATTATAGTTATTCTTGGTGGGGCTTATATATATATAGATCAGCCGAAGATTTTCAAATCTATCCAGCAGCTGTCATTAGTAGTATGTATAGTTATATTGTCTATGGCTTTTGCAAAAGTTGTAGAATATATATTGATGCATAATCCTAATAACTTGATAGAAGCTATTAGATATCCGATAGTACTACCTTTTGCAGCACTTTTATTTTGTATTTTAATCAATTCTAGATTGGCAATATTTGTAACTTCATTTTTATGTATACTTTTTGGAGTGATACTAGCCTTTGACCATAGCCGCTTTATCGTTGTTAATTTTATTTCTTCTTTAGTGATTATTATAGCTACCCATTCTTTACGAAGAAGGACAGAAGTATTTGCTGTTTGTGGAAAATCCTTGATGGGTACTATACCAACGATTTTTGCATATAGTTTTGTTGCTAATCGTATTTGGAGTAAGGGCCTTGCTTTTGATATTGGTAGTTCTGTCGCCTTTTTATTGATTATAGCTATTATTGTTGTAGGCCTTCTTCCTATATTAGAGTCTTTATTTAATGTGATGACAGATATCACACTTATGGAATATATGGATCCCAATAATGAACTGCTACGCAAACTTACCCTAGAAGTTCCAGGGACGTATCAACATAGTTTGGTATTAGGGAATATTGCTGAAGCGGCAGCACAATCTATCCATGCTAATGGATTATTTTGTCGTGTAGCTACATTATATCATGATATTGGTAAATTAAATAATAGCCACTATTTTACAGAAAATCAGCAGGGGGGAATAAATATCCATCAGCTGCTTACACCTGCTGAATCTGCACAGGTGATAATATCCCATGTGAGAGATGGTGAGATTTTAGCAAAAAAATATAGATTGCCCCAATCATTTATTGATGTGATTAAAGAACATCATGGTACTACTTTAGTATATTACTTTTACTGTAAAGAGGTGGAGTTAAAAGGAGGCGATGTTAATGCTGTTGATGAGACGCTATTTCGCTATCCTGGGCCAAAGCCTCATTCCAAAGAATCTGCTATTATTATGATATCGGATGCTGCAGAAGCCGCATCACGTTCAGTAGAAGATCCTACAGAAGTGGTATTAACAGAATTAATAGATAGGGTAGTTGCAGATAAAAGAGATGATGGACAGTTTGATGAATGCAATTTAACTTTTGAAGAATTAATAACAGTGAAAAAGACAATAGTTAAAACATTGATGGTAACATGTCACGGCCGTATAAAATACCCTGAAAAAAAGAAAAAATAATTCTATTTAATAATTTCTAAAAAACTATTTAAAAGCGCTTTTACTCTTTCTTTTGAAAGATCTATTCCTTCTTCAATATTTTCAAAGGGGTTGGTATTACTTACACTTATATATATTTTTATTTTTGGTTCCGTTCCAGAGGGTCTAATAATTAATGAGCTGTTATCAGACAGATGAAATGCTAGAACATCGGATTTTGGAAGAGTGATTGTAGTTTTAGCATTATCTTCTAGGTTAATATGAGTAGAAGTAAGGTAATCATCAATAGATGTAACTTGGCAATTTCCAATTTCTATTATTGGAGAATTTCTTAAATCATTCATTACCTTTTTCATTTTATCCATGCCTTTTATTCCATCAGAAAAATGTATTGAGTGTAGTTGTTCTATGTAGATACCAAATTCTCTAAATATATCTAATAACATATCGTAGAGGGTAATATTTTGTTTTTTTGCTATTTCTGCAGCATTTGCAAAAAGACAAGAAGAACTAATAGCATCTTTATCTCTAACAAATGTCTCTGCAAGATATCCGTAAGATTCTTCTGCTCCAAGGATGTAAGAATAACTATTATCTTCCCATTTTCTTATTAGCTCTGAGATGTATTTAAAACCTGTTAATACTTGGAAAGGTTTGACACTAAATTTTTCTGCAATTTTATCAAATAAAGGTGTTGTTACAATGGATTTTATACAAGCAGCATTTTTTTTTAGTTTATTATTTTCATGAAGGGTTTTACATAAATAATGTAGTAATATCACTGCTAGCTGATTACCTGTAAGTATTATCGCTTTTTTATTATGATTTACTACGATAGCAACTCTATCTGCATCAGGATCTGTTGCAATAAATATATCTGCATTTTCTTTTAGTAATTGATCGATACCTAGTTTTAGGGTTTCTTTTTCTTCAGGGTTAGGGCTATGAGCATATGGGAAATTGCCATCTAAAGATGATTGTTTTTTAACTAAGTGAACATTTGAAAATCCCCAGTTTTTTAATGCTTGTGGAAGAAGAGTTATTCCTGTTCCATGTAAATTGGAATAGATAATTTTTAATTCTTTTTTATCATCTTTGGGGTTTAGAGAAGATAGTTTTTCAAAATATGCGTTGTCTACTTCATCTTTTATAAAAGTTATTAATGGATGTTGCAGTTTATCTACTAATTTTACTTGCAGAGGACTTTTTATTTTTTCAACTTCACTAATAATACCTTTATCATGTGGGGGGATAACTTGCCCACCATCATTCCAGTAAGCTTTATATCCGTTATATTCAGGAGGGTTATGAGATGCTGTTATCATTATTGCAGCACTGCATTTTTTATGCCTACAAGCAAAAGAAATTAATGGAGTAGGCCTTGTTTCATCGAAAATGAAAACTTTTATATTGTTGCCAGCGAGTACTTTTGCAGCTTCATTAGCAAACAACTTTGAATTATTTCTAGTGTCATATCCTATAACCACTGATAGGTCTTTATTTGGGTAGCATTTTTTTAAGTAATTTGCTAGTCCTTGTGTTGCAAAACGTATTGTATAGATATTCATTCTATTGGTGCCAACACCCATTATCCCTCTCATACCACCGGTGCCGAAACATAGATCTTGGGAAAAGGCATTATTTAGAAAGTGAGGGTCTTTTTTTAGTAATGAAAGGATTTCTTTTTTTGTTTTTTCATCATACGGACCATCAAGCCAAGAAGAGATTTTTATTTTTGCTGTTTCATTTTCAATAAGTGAAAGGTCAACCATTTTTCCCCCAGATATAAAACATTTTTCAAAAAAAGTTCTAAGGGTTTTTCATATTTAAGTAAAGAGAGGATTTTCTATCTTTCTTCAGAAGAATAGAATTTTAATTGCTTATCTATCTCATCTTGGGAGATTGTTTTAGCATTAACATTATCTATGCCTTCACAAGATATTTTTTTCCAATTTTCTTTAGATTGAACATTTTCTGGCCAAAATGGAAAAGTTTTGCACTGTATAGGTCTAACAGTGTAAATCTGACATTTATTATCTATTAGAAAAATACATTTAAAATTGTCTTTTACTTCTAATAAAGACAATCTATTAAAAACTTGTCTTGTGTATTTAATTAGAAATTCTTTTTTAGAGATATTTAGAAATTTTGAGATTCTTTCAATATCATTTAAAGATAGCCATACATAGCCAGGAGTTCCTTGGCAACATTTGCCACAGCCAGTGCAGGAGAATTTTAGCCCTTTACAATACCATTTTTTCATGAGCTAAATTATATCCCTTAAAGAATATTTTGTTCTAGAGGGTTATATTGTTAGCAATGGATTTTCTTCTTGTTCATTGCTATTCCAAATACTAGACCAAGCATTTTTAGCTACTTCGCCAGTTAATCTAAATGAGTCTAAAGCAGCTTGTGCGAAAGATGGTTGTTCATTTTCTTTAAATTCAGGATTAGTTTTTAGATGATGATTAGCCTTGGGCATAGTAGTGTCTTTGCTTACATTACGATTAGGACGAGGTATATTTGTTGCAATATCTTGAAGAGGTCTTGGCTCTAGTGCATTAGTAGCAGATGAAGAAGCATCATTAGTTACTTGTAATGAATGCCTTCTTCTTCTTCTATTTGAGACAGAAGGATTCAGGGGTTGGCGAAACATTCTTGATATGTAATTTGTAACCCATGTAGCAAACCTTGGCACTACAGAGAGATAAATATATGAAGAGTCTCTATTCACTTCTCTCGGGCGTTGTGTTAATTGCATGTCTTCATTTTGTGGATTTGCTTCAACAGGTTGAATATTTGGTTGCATAACTTCACCTTCTTGAGAAGAAGATGGAATTTCCGTTTTTAGGGGAATTGAAGAAGGACTATCATTTTTTTTAAAAAAAAAGCGATTGATTACATTATTAGTAAAACGACTAATTTTGTTGCTAGTAGCATATATTGCTGCAGCTGCAGTTACTGCTAAATATGTTTCAAATGGTGTGTGGTAATTTTTACTAGTATTATATAGTAATACACCATTAGAAAATGCATACGCAGCACCAAATATTGTCCAAAATATACTTAAAGAAGCCTTTTTAGCATTTTCTTTTGCTTGTTTGATATTCTTTTGTAAAATACTTGCAAGGGTAATTCCCAATAAAACATGTCCTGATGTGTCTATAGAATAAGGTGCTTTTAGATATCTATTTGATAGTATTAAAGACATATGCGTTAGTATAATACTAGAAGTAACAAATGCTAATCTTTTTGTATTCAATCCGAATTCTTTTAATCTATCTTGTAAGTTATTTGTATGTCTTAAATATCCAGTATATTCATTTAAATTTTTAAAAAATGAAACAGCGGTAGGAAGAAGAACAGGAGTAAACGGTAGAAGATATGCAATATTTTTCATTTTAGAATGCATAAAGCTATTTATACTTGGGAAAGCTTCATCAAGTGATGGAGTAAAATATTGTACTGATCCAAGAATAATACTCGCTATGGTTACAATCATTGGAAGTTTTCTAGATACTTTAGAAACCTTTCTAATAGTAGTATTTGTTGCTTCTTTTGTTTTTCTAAATATCGGTTTAGTCCATTCAAAAGATAATATACGTGCAGTATTGATAGCGATAGATTTAGAATATTTATAGATAGGTTTTGAAGATTTTAATACTACATAACCTGTAGTTATATGAGCTAAATATTTTATAGATGTTGAAGAAGAGAATACTTTTCTTGCAACGGATGTAATACTAGTTGAAAGGTTACTTAGTAATGTTGGACTTGAAGCTATTGCTAAAGGTATAAGGCTTGTTGAGTTTGCTACACCTGGTATAACAACTTTAGAAAGTGCTGTTAAAGCTGTAATAGATACATTTTGCATAGGTGCTAATACTGTATTTGATAATGGTATAAGGCTTTTTGAGATGTTACTAGCAATATGTGTTGAAAGATTTTTAATACTTGTAAAAGCAGTAGAAACAGCTGTTGTAGTTGTAGCATTATTAAATACTATAGGTTCTAATGTTTCTAAAACAGGAGCAATACTTGTTGGATTGCTAGGAAGATGACAATATTCTTTAATGCCAGTTAAGCATTTTGGAACTAAGTGGCAGCATTCTTGAGCTATTTGTTGTGGCATAGCTACTGTTTTATATAATTGCTCATGGCTAGGTAATTTTGTAGGTAAGGAAATATCTTGTAGTATTGTTGGTTGGTGTTGATATGTATTGCCAACAAAAGCATCTTCTAATGACGGAAGGCTTGCTTCTGGTATAGAACGGTTATAATATAGGTATCCAAGCGTTCCTACTAAAACTAATGCTGTACCAACAGCTGCTGCTATAATGTATGCTTTTTTATAGTTATGAGTAGTAACTACAGGTTTAGGTTTTTCTACAACTTTTTCTAATTTTGCTTTTTCTTCTTCTTTTCTTTTTAACTCTTCATAGAAGCGTTTTTCTATTTCCTTATTTTCTTTGTTAATTTTAGGATTTAAGATTAGTAATCTATATAGATTTCCAAAAACTGCATCTACAGGATAAACAATTATTCCCACAGCTACTTTAGTTACCAAATA
>CAYUWE010000055.1:0-6724 GCA_964448255.1 uncultured bacterium
GTAAAGTTTATGTCAGTAGGATACGTACAACCAAATTTGCAAAATAAAGCAGCATTTCATTTAAATGGAACCGCTCCTTCTGATGCTTCTGGACTTCCAGGCATCACAAGGGTTGTTTCTGCTTGGAATGATTTTTTCGTTGGATGGAAAGCATTAAGATATGGACTTATGTTTAAAGAGCCAGGATTGCAGTTTTCAGCATCTCTGAAAATGGGAACAGCTCCTTTTTCATTTTTAAATGCTATACTTAGCTTTTTTGTTTACATACATACATTTTTCAGAGAAATGCATATATCATTTTTAAAAATGGCATCTAGAGCTGCTGGAATATTTGGGCTAATAACTTGTGGTATTGAAACAATACTTGAAACGTTTCATTTGATACAAAATTTAATATTTTCAAAAGAACCTTTTTTTGAGTGTAGATTCAAAAGAAAACGATATATTCATGATGTGCTAGATGAATTTCAAAAAAATAAAGAAACATACAAATTAATAGTAGAAGATAAAGAACTTGCAACAACAGAAAAATTATTAATTACTTTAAGAGATGATCCTACCGAACCTAATATACAAAAAGCAAAAGCATCATTACTAAAACTCAACTTGCAGTATCTTCAAAGAAAATATAATGAAGTACATACACGCTATGCAGATAATAAGCTTGAAAAAATTCTTCCAAAAAAATTAGCTAGAGAAAAAAAAGAGTATATTGATGCCTTTTTAGCTCTAAAAAAAGCAAAATTAACAAAATTTATACAAAGCTTTTTAGTTGAAGAAATATTTGGAACATCTAGAAGAAATTGCAATAAAATCAATGCTTTAATAAGTGAATTAAAAGCAATAGAATCAGGTGCACTATATAAAGAAGAAGTCATAAATTCTGCAGAAGAAATCTTTCAATCAATTCATATCCAAAACATAAAAAAATCATTGGTTCATATAGCTGGATTAATAGCATTAATTACTACAATAGTTGGTCTTTCTATTGGTTTAGGAGGATCTCCTATCCTTGCTGTTACATTACTAATTTCTATAGGATTTTTATTCGCTATTGTTAGATATTCTTTATCTAAAGGATTGTTACATCAAAAAGGTTGGACTTTTAGATTCTCAAAACTTATCCCACAATTTCTAATCAGTTTATGTAATAGAATTAAATCGTTTATGCAAAAGAAAAAGCCTATAACTTTGCATCAGCCAATGTATATTGAAATGAGTGAGCTTACACATCCTCAGCGCAATATTACTTCCATAGCATCATAAGCTATTGTTACTTCAACACCTTTTTCATCAGCTAACTTTTGTATCTTTTCTTTTGCCTTTCTATCCCCTATTTTTACAATATCAGAGCCACAATGTGTAACAATCATTTTTTCAACGCTTTCTTTATTACACCAAGTAAGTTGCGTTTTAATATTGGCATGACCGAATATTTTATTAGATTTTTTATCTCTTCTAACCATATTCCTGGAAATGGTTGCTCCATCACCTATGTATACACTGATATCTGAAAAAGCCTCTTCTCTATTCTTTATCCATAAAACATCGGGCACATAAAATACTTTTATTGATCCTGCAGTAATTTTAAATCCTATAGCTGGACAAAGTAAAGAATGTTCCACTTCAAATGGCTCAAACACCATATTAGAGACTTTAAAGGGTTTTTGTTTTTTTATTACTTTTCTATATTTTTTTTCGATTGGGAAATGTTTAATTAATCCCCAAGTTGCCGCTTTAGCATAAACAGGGCAAAAAACACCTTTTTCTAAGCCATATGCATGATCTTTATGCGCA
Organism: uncultured bacterium; assembly: GCA_964448255.1. Lineage (GTDB taxonomy): Bacteria > Chlamydiota > Chlamydiia > Chlamydiales > SM23-39 > CAYUWE01. Next base: position 1,798 of record CAYUWE010000055.1, read on the forward strand.
TGGGTAAGTACTATATTATCAACCCCGTCGAGTATTTCTCTTTTGTCTATCCAATTTTCACCGAAATCAACTAAAACACTTTTATTTTTATATGAAAAAATAGTTGCCGTATGCATTTTGTGGGATTTATTTTGCAGCTTAATATACCCACGTGTCCCTAAAAAAGTGATTTTCATAGCTTTCCTTTTAGGGTTGTTATTCCTCTAAATTCTCAATTGACCTTTTAGTTCCACTAATTACTTTTTTAGATAGTCCAATAACCCCGATCATATTTATTATTAACATACAAGCCATGGAAATATCTGCTAAAGTCCAAACTAATTTAGCTTTTAATAAAGCTCCTATAGGAACTAAAACAACAAAAAAATATTCGAAATATTTAGTTGATTTAATGCCAAATAAATACGCTATTGCTTTCCCAGCAGCTGTAGACCATGCAAGCATCGTTGTAAATGCAAAAAATAATAAAGAAACAATAATAATATAATTTCCAAATCTTGTAGATAATCCCTTTTCAAATGCCCAAGCACACATATTAGTACTTTCTAATCCTTTTACTTCCCATGCATTTGTTACTATTAATACCAATACCGTCAATGTACATATTATCATCACGAATAATGGAGCTGTCATAGCAACAAACCCTTCTAGATGAGGATTTTTTTCTCTAGCTCCAGATTGCAAAATAGGAGCTATACCAACACCAGCATCGGTTGCAAAAATCCCTCTTTCAAATCCAGAACTTAATGCACTTATAAATCCATATCCAATAGCCCCACCAGCTAAAGTTACAGGCTTAAACGCAGATGAAAAAATCAAATAAAATGCATATAAAATCTTGTCATAATGAATGCTTACAATAATTATTGCTGAAATAAGATATAATAAAGCCATAACAGGAACTATTATTTCTGCGACTTTGGCAAATCTTAAAGTCCCTCCAAGTATTACTATAGCTACAAAAACTGCTAAAATTACACCTAATAAAAATGGATTAATACCTATTGCTTTCATTGGAAGAATAATTGAATTTACCTGAACAAAATTTCCTGTTGTTAAAGCTGTAATCATACAAAAAAAGGCAAAAAGCCCTCCTAAGAACTTTGCTTTTAACCCATATTTTAAATAATACATAGGGCCACCAACAAATTCTTTTTCCTCATTTTGTATGCGATATGTAAATCCTAAAAAACACCCGGCAAATTTAATAATAGCCCCTAAAAATGCCATTACCCACATCCAAAATAAGGAGCCTGGCCCTCCAATTGATAGAGCTACTGCCATCCCTGAAATATTTCCTGTCCCTAAATTCCCTGCTAAAACCGTAGAAATAGCTTGGAAATTGGAAATTGATCCTTTTTCTTTTTCCTCTTTTAAAAATAGATGCTTTACCCCAACAATTATTTTTGTAATCTGAATACATCTCAATTTCACTGTTAGAAAAATACCAGCAATTAAAATAAGAGGTATTACTACAAAAATAGTTAAGTTTTGATTAACTAATGAAAAAAATTTCAACAAAACAAAATATCCATTTACAATTTTGCTATAATGTTAAATGAAAAAATTGATGATTTCAAGGCTTATGGGTTTTTATATGAATCTATTAAATTTAACCAATAATCAATGTATAACTTCTCTTCTATATATTCTTTTTCCATCATTTCACTGTATTTTTTCTCTAAAAACTCTTTATTGATATCTGTCCATTTATCGACAATAATTACCCTCATGCCTTCAAAAAGAGAGTCCATTGGAGAAGATAATACTATTGGAATAGCTCCAACATAAAGAGCTTCCCATGTTCTATGACAATCTAAGCCATTACCTCTGGGACAAAGTACAAAATTAGAGCGTACTATGTCTTTATAAAAACTCTCAAAAGGTATACTAAGAGTTTTTTTACAATAACTTTCATCTACAAATAAATCATGTACATATGCTCTTTCTTTTGGAAAATTATTGATATTGAAATTCATATAGAGTAGGTATTTCTTTTTCGGAATCTTTGTTTTTAATCTATATTTATCTATTACTTTTAGTTTAGAGCCTGCGCAGTATCTATTTTCTACTCCTATAGGGATTGGAATTAGTTTCTTATGATATTGATTAGAATTTTGAGCAAACCAAACTATGATTTTATCATCGTCTAAGTATTTATTATAATTTTTCACTTCATGATCAGCATTATGCGATACTAAAATATATTTATTTGAAATTTCCCCATGACAGTTAGCAAAAAATTCCTCCAACATATCTGTTTTTACAAATATTTTATCTCCTGTTTTAATCTGTTTTGGATCGAATTTCTTATTTGTTTCATCAAAAACAAAATCACAGTGAGAACGAAAAGCATCTCCAGTAATATATGGATGAGAAGGCCATCTGTTAGTAACTGAAGTAATTATTTTCGGAACAGCTACTCTAATTGTAACTAACAATAACAATATGCTAAACAGTATAATAGTTTTTTTCATATTCAACCCTTCGAAGTAAAACGGTTTAACCTTTTTGAATGAATATGCAAGTTATTCACCCGTATTTTTTTGTTTTTGTATTCAATATATAAAATTTTTCTTCCTCTATTATCTTCTTCCCACACATATTTAAACAGGGATGGATTAAATAAACAGCTTTCATTTACAAAGCCAGAGTGACTATTTTTTTTTATCAATAGGATCTGATCCATCTAAATATTGCCCTATAGCTGCTCCATCAAAAATTGAGTTAAATTCATCAATATTTTTTAAAAAATTATAAGGTGAAGAAGTAATATTACCATTTATACTTTTTAATGAATTATCTTTAACATACTCTTCAAAGATAATAGGAAGCCTATCCATATCTTCTAATAAATTGCTTTTACTAAATGAAGATAACATCTCCATATCGTTGAATTTATAATTTTTCTTTAATGCCATAAAACTTGTTAATTTATGCATTTTTTCTAATGAAGGAATATATATAAAACAAGGAATACACCTAGTATCATTATCAAATACCGCTGCAATACCTTTATATCTCTTTTTAAATATCGGTAGTAATTCATCTAAGTCGCGATATAACATAGCATCAGATTCTAAATGAAAAACGTCTTTTAATTTAAATTTAGATATAAGCTCTTCTAAATAAAAAAATCTCTCAGATGTATACCTCCAAAAACCACCTCTCCATTTATCATCTAATCTTGTTAATTTCCTAAATATCAAATGTTCGTTGGATATTGGAAGATTTTCACAAAAAACAAATTTAATATTTTTAAAATTTACAAATTTTTTTGAAAATTTATTTAATGGTTTTTTATCTCCAACGACATAAATTGTAGTATCTTCATTAAACAATTTTGCTTGTAAAATAGCATCTTCAAGGTAGTTTGGAATATCTTTTCCTATATGAATAAAGACAATAGAATAGCTGCTTGCAAAAACATATGTCTGAAATAGCAAAAAAAGAAATAGTAATTTCAAACGCATATATTTATTCATGAAATTCAGCAACTCTGACATGGAATACCTTGTCAATGCGCTCAATAATAGATTCCCCATCGCTATTCACATTATCTTCAGGTCTTTTACTTAATACTAAATTCATACATTCACATAAATTCCTCTTATCTACACTTTCCTTCCTACCTATTAAATGGACAGGAGTATTGCCATATTTATCTATTGCACTAACATTTGCACCTAATTCTATCAATGCTTTAACAGCAACAACATTAGCATTTAAAACAGCGTGATGCAAAGCAGTTTTTCGTTCCACATCAACAGCATCAACATATGCTCCATATTCTTTAAGTTTTTGTACATCTCTAGGCCTATGAGTAACTGCCATATATAAAAGAGATTCACCCATAGAATTAAAAACATTGGGATTAGCACCGGCTTTAAGATGTATATAAGATCTTGAAAGAATTTTACATCGTCTTCTACTATCAGTATCCATTAAAGATTCATCATCCATCAAACTTCTTAAGCTATTAGTAGCATGACGTTTATAAATAAATAGTCGCATGATTTTTCCAGAAAATAAATATAAATAAGAAGTATTATGGATTACCAGGCCATATAAATGCCTTAATAATTTTTTCCTTGTCATTTAGCTCAATCATAAATGCTAACTCCTGCTTTATCATCTCAGAATTTCTATTTACTTCAAATTCCACTCGCCACGCTGCTCTTTTATTATCCACATCTATCGCTATACCTATGACATTATATACGTGAGTATCACATTTATCATGGAAATCACTAAATAACTCTCTTGCACCTAAGGGTCCTTTTTTTACAATTTTATTCCCCCATTTACCAGGGTTGCCTAGAGCTTTATATACTGTAAATTCTCCATCTTCATCCCAAAAAGCACATGTTTTATCATATATTCTATTCGGGATATCTTTTTTCCAAGTATCAATAATATCTTCAAATGTTTTTCTATTCATTTTTTCACTTAATAGCTTTTATTTAACTACACAATCTTAACAAGGTGTAGCAAAAACAAAAAAAGGCCAATGGATATTAAAATTATTGCAAAAGATAAGCTAAGTCCTATTGGAGTATCCCAACTATACCATTTGCCTAAACCTTCTTGAGAATGATAAGGGTGTCTATCTCTTTTATGATGATCATCATGATGCATATAATATTCCTAAATTTTGTTTAATCAAGCTACATCTAGCAATTTAATGATTTATCACTTAGCTTGCAATATTTTCATTAACTTCCTTATAAGGATTTCATGCTCTTTTTCTTCTTTATGTAATTTCATAAATTCTTTTTTTAAATGCTTGTCTTTTACATTTTTATTTAATCTTAAATAAAACTTTTGCATTCTAATTTCTATAGCCATCATGCTTTTAAGCATCTCTTTAACTTCATTTTTAGGTGTTCTGATCAATATCCTTTGGTGTTCATATAATTTTATTATT
>CAYUWE010000056.1:0-265 GCA_964448255.1 uncultured bacterium
AGGCTATTTTTGATAAAAAAATGGGTTTTTTAAAAAAAAAATAATAAAAAAAGAACAAATTAATCTTTTTTTTGTTATAGGAACATAATATATAGTAAAGCCTTTTTCCCATGTAAGGGAATCCCTTTACTAAAATGAGGTTAAGATGGTTTAATTTTACATTATAATCTTATCCTCTTTTTTATTAACCATTATAGAAAAAAGTAAAACATAATTTATAGCTTATGAGTAATGAAAGAAAGCCAAAATTAGGACAAAAAAAGGG
>CAYUWE010000056.1:275-6688 GCA_964448255.1 uncultured bacterium
GGGATTGCCCGGGGGATTTTTGCTATTTATCTTTGCAATGATCCTGATAATATTTGCTGTACAATCGCTATCAGGTGATAAGAAAGGAAAAGTTTCCTTTAGTTATCAACTTGAGCATTTAGTGAATTTAAATCTTATTCGTCCTGAAGATAGCCATAAGATCGCACAAAATGATAATCTAGTGACTTTTGGTGGGAAATTTAGAGAACAAGAATCAGAAGAAGGCAAGCAAAGATTTGAATATTTAACTCTTCTTAATAAAAACCATCAGTTTATTGAGGAGAAGCAAAGGTTATCAGACGAGCTTAGTGCTTTTCAAAAAAATGTTTTAGACACATCTAGTTGGTTTTTGGCAATAAGCGGTATTAACATACCACAAGGAGGGTATGTTGTTGTAAATTCATTATACGACACAACAGACAGGAATAATGCTATTGTTGTTAAATCTGTAGATAAAGAAGCAATAAACCTTGTTTCTTTAAGAAATGAATATAATGGGATAATAAATAATCAATCAGACAGAAATATAGAGGATTTTGGGAAAAGACTTTCTACTCTAGTTAGCTATTATCGTTCTCCAAAATTAGGGATTGGAAATGAAACCTATAAACTACAATTAAGAGATATATCAGATGAGTTAAAACAAACTGGCAGTATTGCTATCTATGGGGATATATTAACAAAATTAGAAGGTTTTACTAACAATTTATCTAAAGAAGAAGATGGAGCAAGGCTTTTACCATTACGCAGTGTAAGGAATTATTTAGAAACGATAGATAAATATAATGTAATTCAAAAAGATCTAGCGAAAAATGAAGCCCTTTTATCAAAAGCAAGGCAAAAAGTATCTAATGTAATTTGGTTTTTTAATAATAAGGAACTATCAACAAGAGCCTTAGAAAAAGAAGATTTTGAAGTATATAGCCATTGGTATGACAGATCAAAACAAGAATGGGAGAATTTCAATTATAACAAAGGCTTAGCATTTAAGGCGCCGGATCAACCAAGAAATACCGTATTAGAAAGATCATTTAAAAGCCAAGAACCTTCTCCTAATTATTTTAGTTATATATTTACTATTTTACCTATCCTATTAGTAGTGATGGTACTTTATTTTATTTTCTCTCGTCAGATGAAAGGTGTTGGTTCATCTGCTATGAATTTTGGAAAGTCTCCAGCAAGGCTATTAACAAAAGAAACTAATCATGTAACTTTCAAAGATGTTGCAGGAGCGGAAGAAGCAAAAGAAGAATTAAAAGAGATTGTAGACTTTTTGAAAGACCCACATAAATTTACTGCCCTAGGAGCTAGGATACCTAAAGGTATATTGCTTGTAGGTTCTCCAGGAACAGGCAAAACCTTAGTAGCAAAAGCAGTAGCTGGGGAAGCGGACAGGCCATTTTTCTCTATTTCAGGATCAGACTTTGTAGAGATGTTTGTAGGTGTAGGAGCAAGCCGTATTAGAGATTTATTTGACCAGGCAAAGAAACATGCTCCTTGTATTATCTTTATGGATGAGATAGATGCTGTAGGAAGACATAGGGGAGCAGGTATCGGCGGTGGTCATGATGAAAGAGAGCAAACATTAAATCAGCTATTAGTAGAAATGGATGGGTTTGATACTAAAGAAGGCGTAATATTAATGGCAGCGACAAACCGTCCTGACATTTTAGATAAAGCACTTCTTCGTCCAGGAAGATTTGATAGACGTGTTGTATTGGACCTGCCAGATGTAAAGGGCAGGTATGAGATATTAAAAGTTCATGCAAGAAAAATTAAAATTGATGAGTCAGTTAATTTAATGGATATTGCTAAAAATACTCCAGGAGCTTCTGGAGCAGATTTAGAAAATATATTAAATGAAGCTGCTCTTCTAGCGGCAGGAAGAGGGCGTAGCGCTGTTACATCTGCAGAAGCTATAGAAGCATGTGATAAGGTGAGGTTTGGTAAAGAAAGACGAAGCTTAGAAATGGATCAAGAGGAAAAAAGAACTACAGCTTACCATGAATCTGGCCATGCTATAGTTGGACTTACAGTAAAACATAGCGATCCTGTAGATAAAGTAACAATAATTCCTCGTGGCTTTGCTCTTGGAGCAACGCATTTTATGCCAAAGAAAAATAGATTGAGTTATTGGAAGAAAGAAGTTTTAGATCAATTAATTATATTACTTGGTGGTAGAGCTGCTGAAGAGATATTTATCAATGATATGTCTTCTGGTGCTCAACAAGATATTACTCAAGCTACAAAATTAGCTAGAGCAATGGTTTGTGAATGGGGAATGAGTGATAATCTAGGTACTATTGCGTACGATGAAAGGCAAGAAGCGGGGCAGTATCTTGGAATGGGTAATTTCCATGAAAAATTATATTCAAATGAAACAGCACAAAGAATTGATAAGGAAGTATTCGAAATAATTGAAAAAGCGCATAAAGAAGCAAGAGAAATAGTGTCTAATCAAAAAGATAAAGTAGAATTGATGGCTGCAATGTTAATTGAATTTGAGACATTAGACGCAAAAGATGTTAAAGCGATAATGGACGGCAGCTGGGATGTTGAAGAGAAAAGAAAGCGTCTTAAAGCGGCGGAAGGGTTGCATAAGATAACACCACCACCTCCACCTGAAAAACCAAAAGAAGAAGATAAAACTGATCAGTCGTACCCTAAGCCAAAGCCACAACAAACATAAATTAGCTATTTAATAGCGCTTTATGACTTAGTTTTATTTGGCCTCTGTCGTTGATATCTAAAACTTTTACTTCTAAGGGATCACCTAGTTTAAATATTTCATTTAGATCGTTTATCCTGGTATGAGATACTTCAGAGATATGACATAAGCCTTCTTTTCCAAATATTTCTACAAATAGGCCAAATTGCTTTATCCCTGATACCTTTCCTTTATATGTTTTACCTACTTCAACTTCTGCTGTAAGACCAGTTATTATGTCTTTAGCTTGATTCATGCTTTCTTCATCTGCAGATATGATATTTACTTTTCCATCGTCGGTAATGTCTATTTCTACTCCTGTTTCATCAATGATAGCTCTTATTTGTTTTCCTCCTGGGCCGATTACCGTTCCAATTTGTGAAGGTTTTATTTGTAGGGATAATATTCTAGGAGCATATTTTGACATTTTTTCTTTTGGCTCAGGGCAGATATGCATCATTTTTTGTAAAATATGCCCTCTTCCTTTTTTTGCTTGTTGAAGTGCTTTTTTCATTATTTCTGGAGTTATCCCTTCAACTTTTATATCCATTTGAAAAGCTGTTACACCCTTATCATCTCCTGTAACTTTAAAATCCATGTCGCCAAGGGCATCTTCAGTTCCTAGAATATCAGATAGTATTTGGTATTTATCTTTTTCTAAAATTAATCCCATAGCAATACCTGCTACAGGTCTTTTTATTGGTACTCCAGCATCCATTAAAGAAAGACATCCACCACAAACAGATGCCATAGAAGAAGAACCATTAGATTCAGTGATATTTGATTCTAATCTAATAACATATGGGAAATCTTCTTGTTTAGGAAGCGATTGTATCAATGCTCTTTCAGCTAATTTACCATGGCCAATTTCTCTTCTTCCTGGAGGGCCGGCGCGGCCAACTTCTCCAACTGAAAATGGAGGGAAGAAATACTGAAGATAAAACCTATGTGTTCCTTCGCCATGTAAATCTTCATAGCGTTGTCCCATAGTTTCTCCACCTAATGTACATACTGCTATAGCTTGTGTTTCTCCTCTTGTGAAAAGGGCGCTACCATGTGTTCTTGGTAAAATTGATGTTTCAATATCTATTTTTCTTATTTCATCAAATTTTCTTCCGTCTATTCTTTTTTCTTCTTCTAGTATTTGTTTTCTCATGATACTTGAAGAAAGATCTTTAAATGCTAAAAGAACATCTCTTTTCAAGTATTTTGGTTTTTCATCTTCTTTAAATAGAGTATTTAATAGTTCTTCTTTGATTTCAGCTAAGCATTGTTCTCTTAATTTCTTTTGAGAAATATTTATTGCTTCTTGAACTTTTGCAAAACATAGTTTGTTTATTTCCTCAATGAGTTCATCGCTGATTGGGGAAATTGTAGTAGTGATTTTATCTTTACCTACTTCCTTTTGCCATTTGTTTAAGCCTATACATATCTTTTTAATTGCTTCATGACCATATTCTATAGCATCAATAATTTGCTCTTCTGTTAGAAACTCACAATATCCTTCTATCATTAGAATAGCATCTTCAGAGCCTGCTAATACTAAATCTAGTTTTGATTCTATTTGATCAACTTTAGATGGGTTAATTACAAATTGATCATTGATATATCCAACTCTTACTGCACCTATAGGTTTAATAAATGGTATATCAGATATAACTAATGCTGCTGAAGCAGCGCATATTCCAAGTACATCTGCTGAAGTTTGTCCATCATAGGAAAGTACATAGGAAAGTATTTGTACATCATTGTAATAACCATCTGGGAATAGGGGTCTAATAGATCTATCGATAAATCTACTTACTAAAATATCATTTGCTGTTGGCCTACCTTCTCTTTTAATAAATCCGCTAACAGTTTTACCAACAGATGAAAATTTCTCTTGGTAATCTACTCTTAGAGGGAAAAAATCTACTTCTTCTGATGCTGTTTGACTAGCACAAGCAGTTGCAAGTATTGTTGTTTCGTTACTATGTACTAAAACGCTACCATTAGCTTGTTTAGCAATTTTACCAGTTTCAAAAACTACTTCTGATCCATCTAAATCTATAGTTATTTTTTTACGTTCCATGATGAATAATCTCCTTGACTATGCTAAATAAGCATATTTAAATATTTTTATGTGGTGGGATAAAAGATAGAAAATCAGAAAGTAAACTTCAAACAGATATTTAAAATTTTTTTTCTGCTTTCTATCTATTTATAAGGCATTAATAAGCTATCAATGCCTTATAAAAAACCCTTTACTTTCTTAAATTTAAACGCAATATCAAATTTTGATAGCGTTTAGTATCAGTTGAATTCAAGTAATCTAATAGCTTTCTTCTTCCACCACCTAATTTTAATAAAGCTAGTCTTGAACTATGATCCTTAGGCGCAATTTTCAAATGCTCTGTTAATTCAGCAATTCTTTCTGTTAAGATAGCTATCTGAACGTCTGCTGAGCCAGTATCTTTTTCATGCAATTGAAATTTTTTAGTTATCTCTTCCTTGGTGCCTTTATCTAATGACATGTAAACTCCCTAGTTGATGTAAGAAAAAACCAAGTATAATATGGCTATTTTACTAGAGAAGCGTTATGATTTCAAGTCAAAAGAAAATTGAAGTAAAGTAAAATATTTTAAAGTACTTAAGGGAAAAAATGAATTTATTAACTTCAAAAGAAGATTTTTATTTTATGAATGAAGCTTTAAAAGAAGCCAAAAAAGCTTTTTCAAAAGATGAAGTGCCTATAGGTGCTGTTTTAGTTCATAATAAAAAAATTATTTCTAGAGGGTATAACCAAGTAGAAATGTTAAAAGATGCTACAGCACATGCTGAAATGATATGTTTAACTGCAGCTTCAAATTATTTTAATGATTGGAGGCTTGAAGATACTACTTTATATTGTACTGTTGAACCCTGTTGTATGTGTGCTGGAGCTATGTTAAGTTCACGTATTAAAAGGTTAGTATGGGCAACAGAAGATATTAGAGTAGGAGCCAATGGTAGTTGGATAAATATCCTTGAAGGTATTAAGCATCCTATACATGAGATAATAGTAGAAAAAGGGATTTTAAAAGATCAGGCGAGTTTTTTAATGAAAAGTTTTTTTGAAAAACAAAGAAGTAAAAAATGTTGTTAACTCTTTTTTTTCTTTTTTGAAATTTTTTTCATTTTCTTCTTCTCTTTTCTAGTTAAAGATTTTTCACCGAATTGAGAGATTTTTTTTAACATAGCATCCATAAATGCATCTTCATTAAAAAATGATTTTTTATAGTGTCTTTCCCATTTTTTATGTTTTGATAAACTAATAATTTTAGTTTCAAAACGCTCAAGAAGCTCAAATGGACTAAATGCATGCCATCTCATTAGAGAGGTGAAATAGCTAAATATAATACAAGAAATATAACTAACAAAATTTACAAAATTATAAGAAGATAAGTTCATTATTAAAGCTATAGAGATAATAGCTATAATGACCCATTTAGTTTTAAAGGGAACTGTAAAAAAGAGGTATAGATTAGATTTTGGATTAAGCATCATCCAAGAAAAGATGCATGATAAAATAATTGCTGTATTGCCATAGTAACAATAATTTGGAAAACCAAGCATTGTTAATAGTGCAAAGGCCCCAGCTATATATCCACTTGTAAAATATAGTATATAAAAATCTTTTTTCCCTATTCTTTCTATTAAAGATGTGCCAACAACCCATAGCAAATAC
>CAYUWE010000057.1:0-6572 GCA_964448255.1 uncultured bacterium
GTAAACTATGCGTTTATGTCATTAAATCACTTTACAAGTGGAAAAACTCCAGAAGAAATTAGAAACCTTTTTGATATTCTATATACTTCTTCTGATATGAATGTATTTTGGCATTTTATATTTATGTTAATGACAGTGGGAGTAGTTTATTCAGGGATTAGAAAAGGTATAGAATATTGGAGTAAAATATTAACTCCAGCATTACTTGTAATTTTAATTTGTCTTTTTATTTTTGCTACAACACTTCCTGGATTTTCTAAAGCCTTTAAATATATTTTGTATCCAGATTTTTCAAAACTCACCCCTAATGGAATACTAGATGCTCTTGGAATGTCATTTTTTACACTTAGCGTAGGGCTGGGAATAATATTAACTTACGGAAGTTATATGAAGCCAACATCGGATATTCCAAAAACTAGCTTAGTAATAGGTAGCGTTTCATCTTTAGTGTCACTATTTGCAGCACTAATGATATTTCCAATAATTTTTACATTTAATTTTCAACCTGAAGGTGGCCCTGGTTTAGTATTTAAAACTCTACCTGTATTATTTGCTCAGCTTCCAGGAACTTTGGTTATATCAACAGTATTTTTTATTTTATTTCTCTTCACTGCTTTAACTTCTTCTATTTCACTTTTAGAAGTTATAGCTTCAAACTTAATAGAAGTATTTAATTGGACAAGGAAAAAAGCTGTAACTCTTGCTGGAGTGGGAGCATTTTTATTAGGTATTCCAACAGCACTTTCAGGATCTGGTGCACTTTTCCCAAAATGGAAAGTCTTATATGGAAGCGATTTTTTTGCCTCAGTAAACTATCTTTCTGGTAGTTGGCTAATGCCGGTTAGTGGATTACTATCCATCATTTTTCTTGGTTGGTTTGTAGAAAAACAAATTACAAAAGAAGAATTTATAAAAGGTACAAAATTAACAAAGCTTTTATATCCATGGTTAATACTTATTAGATACTTAGCTCCTCTTGCAGTAATATTAGTAATACTACAAGAAGGCGGAATAATTGATCTTAATGCTCTTTTAAAACTTAAAGGATAAATCAAATGAAAGAAGGGTCTCTATCTATTCATAGTGAAAATATTTTACCAATAATTAAAAAATGGCTTTATTCAGACAAAGATATTTTCTTAAGAGAATTAGTATCTAATTCAACAGACGCAATTAACAAATTAAAACTACTTGAACAAACACCAAAAGAATCTTTTAGAATAGACATTAACATCGACAAGAAAAATAAAACCTTATCCATTAGCGATAATGGAATTGGAATGAATGAAGAAGAAGTAAAAAAATACATCGCACAAATAGCATTTTCCGGAGCTGAAGAATTTTTAGAAAAATATAAAAATAAAGAGCAAATTATTGGGCATTTTGGCCTTGGGTTTTACTCTTCATATATGGTAGCTGAAAAAGTAGAAATTGATACCCTTTCATACATAGAAAATGAAACTAGTGTCTTTTGGTCATGTGATGGTTCTTCAACATATCAAATAGGAAAAGGAAAAAGAGAAAAAGTAGGTACAACAGTTACCTTATTTATAGACAAAGAAAACGAAGAATTTTTAGAAGAAAATACAATAAAACAAATACTTTTAAAATATTGTCCTTACCTTCCATTTGCCATTTATCTAAACAATGAACATATAAATAATAAAGATCCTTTATGGTTAAAAAATCTATCTTCACTAACAGAAAAAGACTATCTAAACTTCTATTCAGAATTATATCCTCATGAACCTGAACCTATTTTTTGGATACATCTTAATGTAGAATATCCCTTCCATCTAAAAGGAATATTATACTTCCCTAAAGTACATACACAATTTGATATTAATAAAAGCATGGTAAAACTCTTTTGCAACCGTGTTTTTGTATCTGACAATTGCAAAGATATACTCCCTGATTATCTTTTGGTTTTACGTGGAGCAATAGATAGCCCTGATATTCCGTTAAATGTATCTCGCAGTTACTTGCAAATGGATAGAGTAGTTAGACAACTAAGCTCACATATTTCTAAAAAAGTATCTGACAGATTATCTTCTCTATATTCTACAGAAAGAGAAAAATTTATATCTTTTTGGAAAGATATAGAAATCATCATAAAACTTGGAATATTACAAGATGAAAAGTTCTATGAAAAATCAAAAAAGTTTCTAATATTTCAAAACACACAAAATGAATGGACAACAATAGAAGAATATTTAGAAAGAAAAGATGAAAAGAAAGTCTTATATACACAAAGAGATAAAGAAGACGATAATCTACTCTCTTTATATCATGAAAAAAATATTGAAATCCTAATATTAAATTCTCACATAGACACAGCTTTAATTAATTTCTTAGAAGATAAATTAAAAACACAATTTTCAAGAATAGATGGATCAATCAATCAAACCCTTTTAGATCCATCAAGAGAAAAAACCCTCATCGATACTGATGGTAAATCTCAAAGTGCAAAAATAGCTGATTTTATTCGCTCATCTCTAACAAGCGAAGAAGAATCCCTAGAAGTAGAAGCAAAAAGCTTATCCAACGACGATATTCCTGCTTTTATTATGATGAAAGAAGAAGAAAGACGCCTAAGAGATTATATTAATATCTCTCAGAAAAAGGATATATCGCTTCCTACAAAAAAGACCTTGGTTGTAAATACCAACAACTCCCTAATCAATAACATAATAAAACTAAGCCAAAAGAACAAAGATCTTGCAACCTCCTTAATTAGAAACATTTACGATCTTACTCTTTTATCACAAAGAGAGCTAGCTACTAAGGAATTCCCAAAATTTATTAAAAGATCGAAATGTCTTTTAGAGAAATTAACACAAGACCTTTAGTATAAGTTAGTTATATAAATACTATAATTATTATTTAAATTGATAATTACTAAAATATTTGTTATAATATTTTAATTAGTAAATTTTAATAAACAATAATTATAGTTATGGCGTTATATACTTTAAGATTTGGTGACGGTCTATTTAAATATAATAGAGAAAACACTAAACAATTTGATAATATTTTATTAAGTCAAAATGGCTTATTAAAACAATTTCTTGAAAAAGGTGGAAGAGAACAAATCATTGCATTTGCTAGGGAAATTGGAACTTCACCAGAACAAATAGATATAGAACTATTTGAAAATATGGATGTTATTCTTAAAGGTCCTAATGGCAATACAAAGCTTATATATCCAACGGGTAATAGCATAGACTCTCTACAACACAAACTATTCGGAAAACCATTTTGGTTAAACTGGACAGAAGAAGATGCAGCTTCAATTCAATCTGCAAGAGTTGTTAAAGAATTAACACAACCAGTTCAACAATTAAGACAAGAAATGTCAGAAGCTCGAAGAGATAATCAACAATTTTTAGAAGAGGTATTAAAAACATTTCAACAACAAATGCATGAGATAACGCTTGCCATGCGCGAAGCATATAAATCCAACAGACAAAAAGATATTATAATTACTAGGCTCGTTGATGCATTATTACAACAACGCAATGATCATGATACTCTTTCAGCACAATATCATGAAAGCATTGGTCTTCAAGAAAGATTGAGAAGCGATTTAGCAGATAGAGATCGTGATATACGTGACTTACAATCTCAATTAGACACTAAAAGAGAAGAATTAAAAGGAAAAAAAACTAAGATAAAAAAATACAAACATGAAAAAGCTTCACTTGAAGAAAGAAATCGTAAATTAGCCATACAGCATGAATCTGATAGAGCTAGATTAAACAGTGAAATAGAAAACCTTACAGCTGAAAGTCAAGAATTGAAAAGAGAATTAAGTGAAGCTCAGCTACAAAATGCTATTCTTGCAGAAGCTACAAAACAAACTAAAAAAGAAAATCAACAATTACATAATGAATTAGAAGAAATGCGCTCTCAACAAACGACTTATGTACAATTAATTAAACGCCAAAGAGATGAAATTAGCAGTACACAAGAAGAAATTTCATCATTATCTGATCAATTAGCTCAAAAAGAGAAATCTAATCTAGAACTTAAACAAGAAATTGAACAACAACAAGAAAAAATTAATGATTGTGAAGAGCAATTAAAAGATAGTTCATTACAATATGAACGATTACAAACCTCAGCCAAAGAGTCCACTGAAGCCTTTAAAAAAATTATTGTCGCACAACAAGCGGAAATTCAACAAAAAGATGATGAAATAGAAACATTAACAAGTTCTCTTGATGAAATGAGAGCTAGTTTAAGTGAATTAGAAACAGTTAATAATGAATTACAACAGTTAATACAAGAGCATACTGCTATCACTAATGCTTTAGAAGAAACTCAAAAATCAGACGCTGAAGCCATTAGACAACTACAAATGCAACTGAAAGAAAAAGAAAGTGCAATAAAAGAATTAAAAGAACAATTAGAAAGAAAAAATTCCCAAGTAGATTCTTTACAAAGCTCTATTTCACAATTGCAAACAAAATTAGAAGAATTAGAAGGAAATAAAGAAAAATTACTTCAAGCTATAAAAGAACAAACTTTTATCACCTCTTCATTAGAAAGTGAAAAAGAATCAAACTTAAAAACAATTAATGAACAACAACAGCAAATACAGTCATTGACTGATACTATCTCTCAAATAACCACTCAACTTGAAGCATTAGAACAAAAATATAAAGATCTTCTATCTTCACATGAAGAAATTCAAAAAAGCTTGTCTGAAGCACTAGAAAGTAAAAATACACTATTACAAGTGAAAGAAACAGAAATAAAAAAATTAAACTCTACCATTGCTGACATGGATTTAGCTATTAAAGAAATAAAAAGCCAATTAGAAAGGGCTAACGAACACAAAGAAATTGCAGAAATAGAAATAGCTCAAAAAGAACAAGAACTTCAAAAAGCAAAAACACAATATGAAAGACTATTAGAAGAATTAACTGCTCTTAAAGATTCTTCACGAAAAGAACATGAACGAGATAAAGACATAATTGTAGAGCTAACAAAACAAGTTCAAACTAAAAAATCTACCTTAGCTAAAATGGCTTTAGATCTAAAAGAAATAGAAAGTCAATTTGAAAGAGTTAAAGAACAAGATGAAAGAACGGAACAAACAGCAAAAAGAGAATTAGCTAACAAAGGACAAGAACTGCAAGAAGTGAAAAAACAACATGAAAGACTATTAGAACAATTAACTACCCTTAAAGCTTCTTCGACACAAGATAGTGCTACCATTGAAAAGCTAACAGAAAAAGTACAAGCCAAAGAAGACGAAATAAAAGAATTACACGATAACATAGGTGAAATGACAGCAAATATAAATGAATTAAAACGCAAATTAGAGGAAGAAAAAGCAAAAGAATTAGCTGCAACAAGACTAATAGCTCAAACAAAACAAAAACTAGCAAACGCAAATAAACAATTAGAACAACTATCAACTTCTAATGCTAAATCTCAAGAAAAAGAATCCTCATTACAAGAATTAAATAAAAAATTAGCTGCTTTAAGAAAAGAACTACTTGATAAGCAGGATATAATCAATAGACAACAAGCACAAATACAAAAAATTCACAAACAATATTATGAATTAAAAGAACAATCTAAACGACAAAAAGAAACTCTTGACCATTCAGATGGTAATTTACCTTTAGAATTAAGCAGAAAATTAGAACAACAGCAACAAGAATTAACAACAACTAAAGAAGATTATAAACAGTTATCTGAACTATATACTGCTCTTAAACAGTCTTTAAAAGCTGCTGAAGAAAGAGAAAAGACAAGACAAGCTATTTTAGAGAAAAGAAAAGACACTTTCCGTAAAAAAGCAAAAAACAGTTCGACGAGAGAGACAACAATCTCATTTAGAAAAAGATGATAGAATCAAAGAACTATTAGAAAGAATGCAATCAAGAGAGGCTGAAATAGAAGAAGCCTCTAATAGCAAGTTAGCGGCTCAACAACAAGAATTAGAAAGACATAATTCTCTTGCAAGTTCTTATCTATACGAAAAAGAATTAGATTCTAAAACTATTAGAGAACTACAAGATGCTTTTTCTTCTTTAACTACAAATTTAGAACAAGTTACTGACGAAAGAGATCATTACCATAAAAGTAATGATATAATAATTAAGGAAGCTGCTGAATTAGCAGCAGACTTAGCATCATTAAAACGTAGCATTAGAAGAATCAATGAAACATATGAAATCGCTGATCAAGAAGAAGATCTTCTTGAAATTATAAAGCAAATGGAAATATTGGTAGGAACAAGTCATATTAATGCTAGAATAATAGAAATTCTAAAAGAAACAATGGAATTTTCAGGAGAAGAACAAGATCCCTTACCAAAAGAAGAAGATGTTAAAGAAGTAGAAAAAGAACCTGCATCTAAAACACCAACAGCTGAAACTCCACAACAAGTATCAAGTGCTGCTGACATTGTTGATATATTTCAAAAAGGATTTAATGGTTTGAAAAGAATTGGAAGTTTTTTAGGCATCCAACCCCCTCAAACAACCCCATTTGAGTTAGAGATTGTTTGATAGGATTGAAATAAAATTTAAGCTTTTGCGTTTGCAGTTGCTGCT
>CAYUWE010000058.1:0-6535 GCA_964448255.1 uncultured bacterium
ATTACAATTAATGTTCATGAAGGGAAAAAATCATATGAAGCATTAGATGTATTTAGAAATAATATTTTAATGGAATTATCGCTTCTTATAGGAGCTTTGCATATTTGTTTGTCATTATTTAGGAATATAAAAAAACATTGGGCAGCAATAGGCTGGGTATTTTTTATTATTGGATCGTATCTATTTTTTCCTTCGATTTTAGAAGCTACATCGATGTTATGTTATTTAGGGTGGATTGATAAACAGTGGGCATTTTCTTTTGGGAAACACTTATTATATGTTGGTATTGGATTATCTGTAATTATAGCCCTTATACAGAAGAAATTTAAAGGTGCATCAGAGATATTGAACTTAGTTTCTGTTTTTGCAGATATATTGTCATATTTACGTATTTATGCGCTTGGCCTTGCTGGAATGATTATGGCAACGACATTTAATGCTATGGGATTATCTATGCCGTTATTTATTGGGGTTTTTGTAATATTTATTGGCCATTTGATTAACTTTTCATTAGGGATAATGGGAGGGGTAATCCATGGACTTCGTCTTAATTTTATTGAATGGTATCATTATTGTTTTGAAGGTGATGGAAAATTATTTAATCCATTAAAATTATTAAAATAAGAGGTTAATATGAATTTTAATATGATTGGTCCGGGAATAGCCCTTGGATTAGGATGTTTAGGAAGTGCGATTGGCTGCGGAATAGCTGGCATGGCTTCACATGGAGTGATGACACATGTTGATGAGGGACATGGGAAATTTATTGGTCTTTCAGCGATACCTTCATCTCAAGCTATATATGGATTTGTTTTGATGATTTTAATGAAAAATGCAATTAATGCGGGAACGCTTAGTGCAGTTTCCGGCATTGGTATTGCCCTAGCATCAGGCCTTGCTATTTTAATAAGTGGAATATATCAAGGAAAAGTTGCTGCAACAGCTATCCAAGCTTCCGCTAAACAACCAAGTATTTTTGGTAAATGTGCTGCTGCTGTTGGTATTGTTGAATCATTTGCACTTTTTGCTTTTGTATTCACGCTTCTAATTATTTAATGAAAAGCCTATGGGAAATCCACGGGTTTTTCTTTCATAATTTTTACAGAAGAAGAAGTTCCTATTCTACTTGCTCCAGCAATAATCATATTTATTGCATCACTATAAGTTTTAATATTTCCAGATGCTTTGATGTCCATATTTCCAATGGTATCTTTTATAAGTGTAACATCTTCAATAGTAGCTCCATTTGTTCCAAATCCTGTACTTGTTTTTACAAATTTTGCATTAGCTGCTTTTGTTATAGCTGAAGCTATAATTTTTTCTTCATTTGTTAAAAAACATGTTTCTATAATTACTTTAACAATATTTGGTGAAGCTATTTTGACGATACCTTGTATTTCATCGAAGATATATTGATAATTTTTATTTTTAAGTTCTTTAATATTTATAACCATATCAAGTTCTTTAGCCCCAATTTCAATTAAGCTTTTAGCTTCTAATAATTTTTCTTCTGTAGACTCCATTCCAGTTGGGAATCCAACAACAGAGATTGGAAGTATTTTTTCATCTTCTAATAATTCATAAGCTAATGGAAGCATGCAAGGAAGAACACAAACACTTTTAAATGAATATTTCTTTGCTTCATTGCATAAAATAACAATATCTTGATTAGTTGCGTTTTGTTTTAAACATGTGTGGTCAATATATTCTGAGAGATTATTTTTCATAAAAATGGTTTTTATTTTTAAATGATTAGTTTATCTTAAAATATGCATTTTGTTGGAAAAAAAATAAAGGAGAGAGTGATGCAGACAGAAGAGAAGGTAATTAAACAAAATATCATAGCAAAAAATAATTTTTACGCTTGGTTTGTAACACTAATTGGGTCTTTATTTTTTCTATATGCATTTTTTCAATGTAATCTTATGACACCCTTGCAGCATTCTTTAATGTCATTTTTTAATGTTGATACAGCTGTTATAGGCCTTATTTCAGCTTGCTTTTTTTATGGAAATGTAGCTTTTCTAATCCCTGCGGGGTTGATTTTAGATAGGTATCCTGTAAGATATGTAATGCTAGGGGGGATGGTATTAGCGATTTCTGGATCTGTTATTTTTGCATTTTCTACTAATGTTTTTTCAGCAAGCATAGGAAGATTTTTATCAGGAATGATGATGTCTTTTGGATTGATTACCTGCATTAAATTAGCATCATTATGGTTAAGTTCCAATAAGATGGCTCTTGCAAGTTCAATAATCGTTACTATAGGTATGCTTGGAGGGCTTGCTTCACAAACTCCAATGACCATATTAACTAAAACTTATGGATGGCAGCATGCAGTATTTATTATAGCTCTTTTAGGTGTTGTTGTTGGGTTTATTTTATTTATCTTTGTAAAAGATCCTAAAACTCATCTCAACCCATCTAAAAAAGAAAAGGTATCTATAAAAGCTTGTTTATCAGAAGTATTGAAAAATCCTCAAAATTGGTTTGCAGGATTCTTTACTTGCTTATTAAATTTTCCAATTTCTATTTTTGGAGCTTTATTTGGTATAACATACATAATGGGGGTATATCAGTTTTCAGCTGTTGAAGCTTCATCTATTGTATCTATGCTTTTTGTTGGGATGATTTTTGGCGCTCCTTTTTTTGGATGGTTTTCTGATAAGATAGGTTCTAGAAAAACTCCGATGTTAATAGGATCTTTTCTATGTTTAATTTTTGTTAGTATTCTTATTGTATTTACTCATTTTTCTATGTCTTTTTTATATGCATTATTTTTTATAGTAGGATTTACTAGTGGAGCTCAAGTTCTTGGCTATACAATAGTATCAGAAAGCAATCCCTTTTCTATTTCTGGAACTGCGCTTAGTTTTGCAGCAATGATAATTATGGGTGTTGGATATGGATTGGCACTTCCATTTGTTGGCTTGTTATTGAAAATATTTAGTAATAATGAAATGCAACTAAATTTAACTACATTTAGGATGGCTTTTTCAACCCTGCCAATAGCTATTTTTATAAGTTTTATTTTAGCTCTGCTAACTAAAGAAACACATCCTAAGAAAAAGGCTATAACAACTTAAGCAGGCAAAAACTTAAATAAATGATCTTTATAAGAATGATATTTATCTAGGTGATGCATTTTTATTGCGGTGCGAAGGATATCCATTTGTGTTATTTGATTTTTTTCAAATAACAAAAATACGGTGAAACGAGATAATATTTTATTAGTAGTGATATTTTTCTCAGTGATTATGCAAGTATCCGTATCAACTTTATATCTGATATGATTAGAAGAATTTTCCTCTAAAATATCTATCTGATCAAAATCTTCAAATAGTATTTTTACAGATGGAACAGCATCATCAATTTTAATATGTGGTTTCATAATATCTCCTATATTTTTGGATATATAGAGATATCAATTTTTTTTCTAATATCTTTTTTTAATCCATACTAAAGACGGTGTTTTTTTATTCTTTTTGATCCAGCGATAATGAAAAATCTCCCAATCATCTAAAGAAATATTAGATAGAAAATTTAAAATTGCTTTTTCTTCTATTTCACCTTCACTATGACCTGGGTAACACATTATGCTAATAGCACCTTTATTATTTAGTAAACGCATAGCTTGACTTAAGCTTTTAATAGTGCTCTTGCAAGTAGTTGTAATAGTTTTATCACCGCCAGGAAGATAGCCTAGGTTATATACTATAAGTGAAACTTGTTCTTCTATGATATTAAGGTGTTCGTGGGAGAGATTGAAAAATTTTGTTCTATTAAAATCTTCATTTTTAAAAGTTTTTTTTAATAATAATTTTGTTTTTTCTATAGCTATTTTTTGAATGTCAAAACAATATACTTTTCCCTTCGTTTGTTTTAACAAAAAAAGAGTGTCTTTTCCATTGCCACAAGTAGCGTCAATAACCTGGCAATTATTTTTTAAATGCTTTTTCCAAAGCTTATGTGAGTAAATGATATGTCTCTTTGTCATAAAAGCTGTTTTAATAAATTTATTGTACTATTTTTATTGCTAGCAAATAATTCTTCTAGTAAATTTTTAAACATTAATCAAGGGGTATTAGCTCAGTTGGTTAGAGCGCCACGTTGACATCGTGGAGGTCAGCTGTTCGAGTCAGCTATATCCCATTTAAAAAAAAAATATTTTTTACTCTATTTAATTGGTATATTTCTTTCTTGCTTTTCATTTTGAAAATTCTTAATATTTTTTGCTTTGGTTATAAGTATAATATAGGGTATTTTTTTTATACTTTAGCTAATAAAATAGAAGATATAAATAATTTGAGAAAAACAAAAGAGAGTAGCGGATTTTGAGAATTAATCAGGAAATACGTGCCGCAAAGGTAAGAGTAATTGGAAAAGATGGCAAGCAAGTAGGTCTAATGGGATCTAGAGAGGCGTTAAGTCTTGCTGAAAAAGAAGGGCTAGATTTAGTTGAAATAGCCCCTAATGCCACGCCACCGGTTTGTAGGATAATAGATTATGGAAAATATCGTTATCAGCAGACTAAGAAAGAAAAAGAGAGTAAAAAAGCTCAACATCAAGTAAAAGTTAAAGAAATTAAATTAAAACCAAATATTGATACTCACGATTTCCTAACGAAGATGAAACATGCTAGAGAATTTTTGATAAAAGGAAAGAAAGTTAGAGTGAGCTGTGTATTTAGGGGAAGAGAAATTCTGCATATGGAGCTTGGAGAAAAAATATTAGAAAGAGTATGCGAAGAATTGCAAGATGTAGCTATAATAGAAGCCCCAATGAAAAAGATGGGAAAAATAATTACTATGGTTTTGGCCCCACAAGGGAAAAAGAAAGCATAAGGAGAAATTGTTTTGAATAAAATGAAAACGAAAAAATCTGTTCAAGGCAGATTTAAAGTAACTGCGAGAGGAAAGTTGAAAAGAACACGCCCCGGCCGTCGACATATTTTAACTAAAAAATCTGCAAATAGAAAGCGTCACCTACGTCGTCCCGGATTAGTAGATAAGACGAAAGAAAAGACATATTTGAGAATGATTGGGTTAGCATAAGGAGAAAATATTTATGACAAGGGTTAAATCAGCTGTAGCTTCACGCAAAAGAAGAAAGCGTCTTCTAAAAAAAGCTAAAGGATTTGTTGGTGACAGGAAAAACCATGTTCGCTTAACAAAAGATGCTGTAATGAAAGCTTTATCTTTTCATTATGATCATAGAAAGAAAAAGAAAAGCGATTTTAGAAAGTTGTGGATAATACGTATTGGCATAGCTGCGAAAATTTATGGTATGTCATATAGCAGATTAATCGATGGACTAAAAAAAGCTAAATGTGAGATTAATAGAAAACAACTAGCTGCATTAGCAGTAGATGATTTAAAAGCTTTTTGCGAATTTGCAAATATAGCTAAAAAGGCTTTAGCTTAATAAAAAAAAGATTTTATGAGTTTTGATGTAGAAATAGAAAAGATTCGCTCTCAATTTCTAAAAGAGCTAAACAATGTAGCTTGCATAAAGGAAATTGAAAATCTAAAAATAAGGTATCTTGGGAAAAAAGGGTCTGTTCAAGGCTTACTTAAGCAACTAAAAGATTGTACTAATGAAGAGAGACCAAGAATTGGTAAATTAGTTAACGATCTAAAACAACAAATACTATCTCATTGTGAAAATAGTCATAAAAGGCTTGTTAAAGAAGAAAACGTATCAAAATTTCTTAAAGAAAAAATTGATGTAACACAAAGTGGAAGAAGAAAATGGCTCGGAAATAAACATATTCTTACACAAATGACAGAGAGAATGCTTAATGTGTTTTCAAGCATGGGTTTTGCTATTGAACTTGGCCCTGATATAGAATCTGACTATTATAATTTTGAAGGATTAAACTTCCCGCCTGATCATCCAGCTAGAGATATGCAAGATACATTTTATATAGGAAATGAGATTCTGCTACGAACACATACTAGCAATGTCCAAGTAAGGGTTATGGAAAAAAATAACCCTCCAATACGTGTTGTTGCTCCAGGAACATGTTTTAGAAATGAAACAGTATCTGCAAGGTCTCATGTAATTTTCCATCAAATAGAAGGGTTTTATGTTGATAAAAATGTAAGTTTTGCAGATTTATTAGCAACATTAGATGAGTTTTGGGAAAAGTTATTTAATGAGAAAATAGAAACAAGATATAGGCCTAGTTATTTCCCTTTTGTAGAACCTGGTTTAGAAGGGGATATCAGATGCACTTCTTGCAAAGGAAAAGGCTGTCATATTTGTAAAAATAGCGGGTGGTTAGAGGTTATTGGCGCTGGGATGATACATCCTGAAGTATTAAAATCTGGAGGGATAGATCCAGAAGAGTATTCAGGATATGCTTGGGGCCTTGGTATCGATCGCTTAGCTATGTTAGAACATAATATTGATGACATACGCATATTTTTAGAAAGTGATATGCGGTTTTTAAGACAATTTCCCTAATTCTTTTTAAATTTGAGTCGATTTTTTTTTATAAGTATTTTATAATTTTATCATCTTTGGAAGAGTG
>CAYUWE010000059.1:0-6534 GCA_964448255.1 uncultured bacterium
CAATTTACTGTGGATCAGGCAAAAAACAAAATGAAACCTGGTTAAAAGCAACAATCAACATTGACAAGATTAAAGACCATATTGAAGAATTTAAAGGTCATAAGTTTGTTAGGTTAAACATCAATATCAAAGATGAAGCTGATGAGTATGGTAAGAATGTTTCTATAAGTGTTGACAAGTGGCAACCTGAAGAACAACCAGCTAAGCAAGTTGAAACAAAAGAAGAAGAAAGTGATTTACCTTTCTGAATAGATTACTTCAAAAAAAGAGGTTGGTATGAAGTCAAATGATGAACTTTGCAAGATAATTCAAGAGCTGTTAATTTTAGGTTATACAATACCTGAATTAGCAGACCAGTGGAATGTAAGTAAAACTAATTTAACTACTAAATTTAGCTTAGTTAAAAAGGATTACAAATATTTTTATGTTAATGAAATAGGTAGCAAAGAAGAACCATATTATGAAAATGAATGGATGTATGGCTACATACCAACTTACTCTTTTGAAGAACTTAGCTATAAAGAAAAACAATTTTATTATAATAATTTAAAAAAGAATAATTGATGGAAATATTAAAAGAATTTCAAGACCTTATACCACCATTAACTAATGAAGAATATAAACAACTTGAAAATAATTGTCTTGAAGAAGGTATTAGAGAAAAGATAATTACCTGGAACAATTACATTATTGATGGTCACAATAGATACAAGATAGCTCAGCAATGGAATTTAGATTATCAAACAGAAAGCAAGAGTTTTAAAAGCAAAGATGAGGTTAAAATATGGATGCTTGATAATCAATTTGGCAAACGTAATTTAACTGATGCTCAAAGATATTTGAATAGAAACGAAAAGCGTAAATTATTAAAAGAACAAGGTAAAAAGAAGCAAATACAAACATTAAAACAAGGTAATAAAAAGCCCGATTTGTCAACAATTGACAAAACGGAAACACATAATACAAGAAAAGAAATAGCTGATGAATTAGGATGGAGTACTGGAAAGGTTGCAATGGCAGATGTTGTATTTAAAAAAGCAACACCTGAAATTATTGAAAAAGTAAATAAAAGTGAAGTAAGTATTAATGCTGCTTATAAAGAAATAAAGAAAGAAGAAAAGAAAGAAAAAAGAGATAAAAAAATTGAAGAAGTAAAACAAAAAATAGAAAATGAAAATTTAGCATCTATTGATAAAAAATACCACGTTATAGCAATAGATCCACCTTGGGCATATAATGAAAAAGGAGGTTTTAGTAGTGATGATTATGATGCACAAAACAATAGAGGTGCAGTTGATTATCCAACAATGACAGTAGAACAAATAAAAAATATTAATATACCTTCAGCAGATGATTCTGTTATGTTTTTATGGACTACACACGCCTTTTTAAAAGACAGTTTTGACATTTTAAAACATTGGGGTTTTGATTACAAAGCTACTATAGTGTGGGATAAGGTTAAAATGGGTATGGGTAGAAATATAAGAATGCAAGTAGAGTTTTGTCTACTTGGAATTAAAGGTAAACCAATAATACAAGGAAGTAGTGAAAGAGATATAATAACAGAACCAAGAAGGGAACATTCAAGAAAACCAGAAGCATTTTATGAAATGGTAGATAGAATGTGTATAGGTAACAAACTTGATTATTTTAGCAGACAAAATAGAGAAAACTGGGAACACTATGGAGCAGAACAAGGACAATTTTAAAGATAAATTATTTTTTGGTCAAGAAGGTGAAAAAGATATAGCATTAAAATTAATAGAAAAAGGTTTTTATATTTTACCATTATATCAATTTCAAGATGAAATAGCACCACAAATAATTACTAAAAACAAAAGCATAACAAGTCCAGATTTAATATCTTTTAAAAATGGTGAAATTGTTTTTTTTGAAGTAAAAAGTAAAAATCAATGGGTAAACTTTACAGGTGATTTGGAAACAGGTTGCAACTATAAACATTATGAAGATTATAAAAAATTATCTTTAGAAACTAAAATAAAATTATATATTGTTTTTAATCACGTTTCAGGTAAAGAACAAGGTATATATTATGTTAATGTTTTAGAAAATGGTAGATACTGGGATGGTAAAGCAAAAAATAAACAATATAAAGCAGAATACTTTTGGAGTAAAGAACAATTAACTAAACTATAATTATGAAAGAATTACCATACTTTAAATTCTATCCTAACCAATGGATAACTGGAACAATATCATTTATGGAATTAGACTTGCAAGGTGCTTATATTAGAGCTTGTTGCTATTACTGGTCAAAGAATTGTGAAGTGCCATTAGAACAGCTTAAACTGATAATACCTAACCATTACCAACAATTAATAGACTTGAACCTATTTAAAATTGTAGATGATAAAATAAAGATTAAATTCTTAGATGAACAACACAGCCAATTTAAAACAAGAAGCAAGATAAATGCTGAGAATGGCAGTAAAGGTGGCAAAGCAAAAGCCAATAAATTAAAAGATAATTATGCAAATAATAATCTTCTCAAGGTAAGTGATGATGTTAAAAAGCTACTTGCCAATGATTGAAGAAGATAAAAAAGCATTAAAATATTTGATTGCCTATAAAGAAGGCAAGATCAAACAAGGTCTTGGAATTAATTTACCTACTTTGGATAAGCACTTTGTCCTAAAAAAAGCAAGTTTCAATGTTTTACTTGGCTTAGATAATGTTGGCAAGACTTACTGGTTATTATGGTATTTAGTTTGTCAAGCTAAAATAAATAATAAGAAATCAATCATTTGGAGTGGTGAAAATAGAAGTGGTCAATTAAAAAGAGATATTATTCAAATGTGGCTTGGTCAAAAGTTTGATGAACTTAATAAAAATAAAATTGCATTTTACAATAAAGAAGTTAGCAAATATTTTAAGTTTATAGACAATGCAAAGATGTATAGCCACAGAGAATTGTTAAATATATTCTATGATACTGATGCAGATATTTGTGTAATTGATCCATATACTGGCTTGAACCATCCAAGAAACATTGCACAGTTTGAAAGGAATTATATGATTTGCAATGACATTAGAGAATTTTGCAATAAGAGTGGTAAAAGTATTTTTGTGTGTATTCATCCAATGACTGAAGCAGCAAGAAGAGTTTATCCAGCAGACCATATTTTAAATGGACATATTCAACCACCAAGAAAAGCAGATTGTGAAGGTGGTCAAGTCTATCCAAACAGATGTGATAATTTACTTGTAGCTCATAGATTAATTTCAAGTCCTAAGTTATGGATGCAGACTGAAATTTATGTGCTTAAAATAAAGGACAAAGAAACTGGTGGTGAACCAACTATGATTAATGAACCATTAAGATTTGATTATAATAATGGCATTGGTTTTACACTTGGTGGTATTAATCCTTTAACTGCAAAATTAGACAGTTTAGATGATGAATTAGATATATTTAATTAATGGATCAATTAAAAGCAATAGAATACAAAAACCAGTTTCACATTCTTGTGTTAAAAGCCAAAGAGCAAAGCAAGACAAAGAAGCAATTAGAAAGCCTTAGAATACTAACTGAAACACTTGAATACATTAATGAGCTACACAACTACACTGAAGCTGTTGAGTATGAAATAAGACAGCTTAAAGCACAAAACAGTAAGTTAATGTTAGACAATGCTATATTAAAAAAAGAGGTTAAAGAATTAAAAGAATTTTTAAATGACTGAAGTATATATATTAATATCAATGGCTTGTATTATCTGCTTTGCTTGTGGTGTATTAGCTGGAATGAAAATAAATGAATAATATAGATTTACATAATGGAGATTGTTTAGAAGTAATGAAAACAATTAAAGATAAAAGCATAGATGCAATAATTACAGACACACCTTATGGCACTACTGCTTGTAAATGGGATAGTGTTATACCTTTTGAACCTATGTGGAAACAATTAAATAGAATTATTAAAGATAATGGTGCTATTGTATTATTTGGCAGTGAGCCATTCAGTAGTGCTTTGCGAATGAGTAATATTAAGAATTACAAGTATGATTGGATATGGCATAAAAATCAACCAACTGGACAATTTAATGCTTCTAAAATGCCAATGAAAGCATATGAAACAATAAGTGTTTTTTATAAGGAACAAACCACTTATAACCCACAAATGATACAAAGAACTGAAAAAGAATTAAAAAGACTATCACATAAAAGCGTTGAAGGTGTTAGTACTGACACTATTTATGGTGATATTAATAGAAAAAGTTTAAATAGATATGAAAATAAGACAAAGTACCCTACAAATGTCATAACGAATATAAAATGTGTATTTAATAGGAGTGGTGAAAAAGTAAAACACCCAACGCAAAAACCTATACTATTAATGGAATATCTTATTAAAACCTATACTAATGAAAATGAAATTGTGTTAGACTTTACAATGGGTTCTGGAACAACAGGCGTTGCTTGTTGTAATTTAAACAGAAATTTTATAGGAATTGAATTAGATAAAAATTATTTTAATATAGCTAAAAAAAGAATTGAAGAACATAAAAAAATATTAAGATTATTTTAAATAATTTGGTAGGTGAGTGGCTACTAACATCATTAAATGAATAGTAAATTAGAAAGACTTAGCCAACTATTCAGCCAAATTTTAAAACAATAAATATGAATGCAAAACAAAAAGGCAATAGGTTTGAAAGACAAGTTGCCAAACAAATCAATAACAAATTTGAAAATGCTAACTGTAGAAGGACACCTTTAAGTGGTGGTATGTCTTTTAAAGGTGACATTTTATCAATTAATGACAACAGCATAATAAGTGAATTTAGTTGGGAATGTAAGAACCAAGAAAAGCTAAACATTTGGAAGGCACTTGAGCAGTCAAGAAATGATGCACCACAAAGAACAATGCCAGTAGTAGTATTTACTAAGAACTTTGAAAGAGAATATATAGCTTTAGAATTTGAGGATTTTTTAAACATATTAAAAGAACTGGAGGACTTAAGAAATGAATGAAGTATTAAACAAAATAGCAACCATTATAGAACAATACAATGAAACAAGCATAATGGATGGTAAGACATTAAACAAGCAACTAAAAGAACTTACAGCAAGTTTATATTATATAGAAACAATTAGAACTAAAGCACACCAAGACTATGAAGCTGTAATTCATAACAAAGTAGCTGAAGGCTTTAGTGTAGCAAGGGCAACCAATGAAGCAAATGTTGAAGTGCCTGAAATGTATAGGCTTAGAAGATTGCTTGAAAGTGGTTATAGAGTATGTGATGCAATGAGAACCAACATAAGCTTCTTGAAAAGTGAAATACATAATGTAGAAAAAAATTATTAATTTTGTTTAATGTTGCCAGTACAGATCAATACACTTAGAAATTATATTGAAAATATTGGCAAACATTACAATGTACCTTACTTAGATGATTATGTTCAAGAGGTATTTTTGGCATTGTTTGAAAAAGGTGATGATTTTATACTTGAGCTACAAGCAAATGATAAGCTGAAAGCATACATTTATAAAGTGTCAATATATCAATTGCTAAGTGTTAACAGTCCTTATTATAGGACTTACATACTTCCTAATTCATTTAATAGTTTAAATGGCTTAGAAACATACAAGAATGAATGCTTTAAAGAAGAAAAGCTGCAAGACCTGGTAAATAGTTTAGATGGAATTGATAAGATACTATTGCAACAATTAATAGAATGTAGAGGTATAAGAACAATATTTGCTAAGAAAAGTAAAATACATTATACTTCATTATTAAAAATGATAGACAGACTAACAAAAAAAATACAAGAAAATTGGCAGTTAAATGAGTTTTATGGATGATATTATTACTATATTTGTAATCATTAGTTTTACAACAACATTTGTTGACTACTTTGTTCCTATGGTTAGATGGTTAGACTTTAAACCATTCAACTGTTCTTTCTGCTTGTCCTTTTGGGCAAGTCTTTTTTCATATGTTTTGTTTTGTGGTGTGGCTGTAATGGTCACACCTTTATTATTAAGAATTATAGAAAGGAGATTACTATGACTGTAAATGAAATTATATTAACTTATAAGAAGGTTAAAGCATTGCCTTCTAAATGCCATTTAAATTGGCTTAAAGACAACTTCAATCCTATATTAAAGCAATTGGATAGAAACATCAACATCAACTGGGCTTGTTCAAACTGTATGAAAAATTATATGAATATGCTTGTAGGTTGGTATGATAGGCAACAAGCAGAGATTAAAAAACAAGAAGCTATTAAAAAAGCTGAACAAATTAAACCTAAAAAAAAGAGAAGTGCCAAAAAACAAGCTAAGAAATAAGATCACTTATGGCTATTATGTTGATGAGGATGGATTGTATTTTAAGTCTGAAAAAGATGGTAAGATACTTGAAAGCTTTGATATTAATGGTGTAGCTAATGTTAGCACTGATTTTGTAGGATTAAACTTATTACATTTATGTTATATAACTTATGAAGATGATGATGAACTGGATGAACAATTTTGATGAAGAAATAATGAAAAGAAGATTA